>JALHSW010000533.1 GCA_022865365.1 Acidimicrobiia bacterium
AACGGGAGCGACGGTTGGCTCAACACCGGTGCTTGCATCGTCTCGTCGAGCATCATCCCGAGCGCGAAGCCGCCGGTGAAGCACATGCCGACGGCACCGACCCCGGGACCGCCACACGCTGCGTGCGCGTCGGCCGCGAGGGCCCGAAGCCAGACAGTGATCGGGCTCGTGCGGTCGAGCGCCCAGGTCGCGAAGTCGCGTGACACGCACCCACTCGTCATCGAAGAGATCGTGTGCGGGGTGCTGACGGCCCGGCCCGGAGTTCCGAACAGCGCCGGCATGCGCACGTGGAAGCCGCGCTCGACGACCCGGCGCCCGAAGTCGATCACGCCGGGATGCAGGCCGGGCATCTCGGCGATCACGATCACCGCCGGTCCGGTACCCGCGCTGTAGACCGGCCGCGTCACGCCTTCGTGGGCGAACGCCGATTCGGTGAATCCCTCGAGCGCGGCGGAGGCGTCGGTGTCGTCGGGCATCGTGCACCTTCCCTCGGATCTGGGGCTCGGACTTGGCGTTCGGACTTGGCGCTCGCCCCGGGGCGTGACGCTCAGGCCTTCTGGGCTCAGATCTCGGACGGGCTGACCTCGTCGAGCGTACGGGCTCTCGTCTCGGGCAGGTGGCGGAGCAGGACGACGGCCGCGAGGATCGGCGCGATGCCGCACAGCGCGATCGCCGGGCCGAGCCCGCCGACGGCATCTCGCAGCTGGGTGGTCAGCACGAGTCCGAGGGCCGCGCCCGCGACGCCACACACGAGGATGAAGCCGTTCGAGGTGCCGCGCACCTCGGTGGGGAAGAGCTCGGTGTTGACGGTGCCGACCGCCAGACCGGCACAGGCGGCCGCCATGATCGCCACGGGCGGCGCGAGCCACAGCAGCGCGCCGGCACCGAGGAAGAACGCGGCCTGAGCAGCCGTCGCCACGAACAAGCCGAGGATCGCAACCGGTCGCCGCCCGCGACTCTCGGCCAGTCGGCCGGCGAGCAGCAGGCCGAGGATCCCCGGCACACCTGCAGTGATCATCCGGAAGATCGCCACCTGGGAGTTCGAGAAGTCGTGCGCACCGGTGAGGTATCGGTTGGTCAGCTGCGACGACGGTGCCGCGAAGATGCTGGTGAGGAACGCGACGAGGCC
The DNA here is from genome assembly GCA_022865365.1 of Acidimicrobiia bacterium. Lineage (GTDB taxonomy): Bacteria > Actinomycetota > Acidimicrobiia > IMCC26256 > PALSA-555 > JALHSW01. Next base: position 1,130 of record JALHSW010000533.1, read on the forward strand.
GAGCACCACGAAGCGCTTGCCGTACCGGGCGTCGAAGACTTCCCGGATGCGCCACCGTTCCTTCACCCGCGACGCGAGCTGAACGAATCGATCGGTCTCACGCAGGTGACGTGCGATGAGCGGGACCAGGAACACCGTCATCGCACTCGCCGCGAACGCGATACGCCAGCTCTCTGACCCCAGGTCAGAGAGCGGGAGGAGCACGACCGACAGCGAGAACCCGAGGCCCAGCGCCAGCGCGAAGAGCGACAGCGCGTAGGCACGTGCGCCCTCGGGAGCCTCCTCGACCGCTGCGACCGACGCGACGATCGCCGTAGCGTTCAAGGCGGCGCGGGTGAGGACCTGCGACGCGGTGAAGACCTCGAAGCTGGGCGCGGCTGCGGCGAGCCCGTTGGCCAGGGCCGCCACGACGAGCCCGAGGAGGATCAGGCGCCGGCGCCCGACCCGATCGGCGACGGCGCTGGCGACGAGGGCGAAGAGCACGCCGGCCCGAGCCAGCGCAAGGGCGAACCCGAGGGCTTCGTCGGACTGGTGGAACGAGCGCGCGACCGTGTCGCCGTTCTGGGTCAGGAGCGCCCCGCTGAAGCTCGCGAGTGCCGCCACCGCAGCCAGGGCGGCGAGTCGCTTCGCCTGCTCGGCGGTGAACGGAACGGGTGGGAGGAGCGCGTGGTGCCTCGGTGTCGGGGCGGCTTCGCCGGCGAGCTCGGCCTCGATCGCCGCGACGACCTGGCGCAAGGCCTGTCGCGTGCCGAGCCGCACGAGCGGGTCGACCAGCCAACCGAAGAAGGGGACCCGGAGGTCCGAGGTGGCGGTGAGCTCGACGGTGGTGCCGTCGGGCTCGCCCCCTCGAGTTCCGGTGGCGCGGACGTCGACGGCGAGCCGCGCCGTTGCATCGCCCGTTCGGTGGGCAATCTCGCCCACGAGCACACCGTCGCCCTCGTCACGCAGACCGAGCACTCGGGTGGCAGTTTCTCGTACCCGCTCGGGTGGAGCATCGAGCCTGACGAGCACTCGGCGCCGCACGTGCGGCATGCTACGGCGTCAGCCAGAACGGCCGGGTAACGAAAGGGATCGGCGTGACCGAACTGAAGGTTGGAGCGAGGGCGCCTGCGTTCACGCTCACCGACCAGCGTGACAAGAAGGTGCGCTTGTCCGAGTTCAAGGGCAAGCGTGTGGTCGTGTACTTCTATCCGAAGGCCGACACGCCGGGTTGCACGACCCAGTCGTGCTCGTTGCGCGACGCACAGCGCGATCTCAAGAGGCTCAAGGCCGTGGTGCTGGGCATCAGCCCCGACGCGCCCCCGAAGCAGAAGAAGTTCGACGACAAGTACGACCTCGGGTTCGCGCTGCTCGCCGACGAGGACCACAAGGTGGCCGACAAGTGGGGCGTGTGGGGTGAGAAGTCGATGTACGGCAAGAAGTACCTGGGCATCGTCCGCTCGGCCTTCGTCGTCGACGAGCAGGGCAAGATCGCCGGGGCGTTCTACAAGGTGAGCCCGAAGGCAACCATCGAGCGGGTCACCGAGGCGCTGCGTTCGCTCGGTTGAGCGGCCCGTTTCAGGACGGGGTCGTCCAGTCCGCGTGGAGTGCGTTCTTGCCCTCGAGGCCACCGGTCGGGCGGTAGGGGCGAAACCGGATGAACGCGGACTCGTGGTGAAACGGCTTTGCCTCGCCGGCTGCGATCGCGTCGGGATGGGCCGGCGCGGTGTGTCCGTAGGCGTAGGCGGCCCGGGCCTTCGCCGACTCCCACAGGGAGCACGTCGCGACGAAGGGCGGGCGCGCGAGCCCGGTCGGCCACCCCAGCCCCGGGTCCGACGCCGGGCTCGGCGCCTTGCGGAGCACGCCGAGTGCCGCGCGGGCACCGACATCGGCGATGTGGACAGAAGCGATCATCGAGTGCTCCGAGCCTGCTCGCAGGTTCGGGTCTACGCGCCCACGGCGTGGAAGCCGCCGTCGACGTGGATCATCTCGCCCGTCGTCGCGGAGAACAGGTCGGTGAAGAGTGCGATGCACGCGTTGGCCACCGGCTCGGGGTCGCGGATGTCCCAACCGAGCGGTGCCCGCTGCGCCCAGACATCTTCGAACGCCTCGAAGCCGGGGATGCTCTTGGCGGCCATCGTGCGGATCGGGCCGGCCGCGACGAGGTTGACCCGGATCCCCTGCGGCCCGAGCTCCTTGGCGAGGTAGCGCGAGACCGATTCGAACGCCGACTTCGCGACACCCATCCAGTCGTACACCGGCCACGCCTTGGTGTTGTCGAAGTCGAGGCCGACGATCGAACCACCGCGGTCCATGAGGGGCAGCGCCGCGACGGCGAGGGACTTCAGCGAGTAGGCCGAGACCTGCAGCGCGACCGCGACGTCTTCCCACGGTGCGTCGAGGAAGCCGCCGCCGAGGCAGGACTCGGGTGCGAAGCCGATCGCGTGCATGACGCCGTCGAGCTTGCCGCCGACCCGGCCGGCCAGAGCTGCAAGATCGTCGGCGTTGCCGACGTCGAGGTCGATCACCTGGGCCTCGGTGGGCAGCCGCTTCGCGGTGCGCTCGGTGAGGCGCATGATCCGACCGAACGACGTGAGGACGACCTCGGCGCCCTCCTCCTGGGCGCGTCGCGCGACGGAGAACGCGATCGACGCGTCATTCAGGACGCCGGTCACAAGGATGCGCTTTCCTTCGAGAAGCATCGAAGGGAGCCTACAAGGGGGTGTTGCCGTGGCGTCGGGGTGGCAGCTGCTCGCGCTTGGTCGCGAGGCGGTCGAGCGCGCTCGCCAGGATGCGGCGGGTATCGACCGCGGGGAGCACGTCGTCGACGAAGCCCCGCTCGGCTGCGACGTACGGGTTCGCGAACCGTTCTTCGAACTCCAGCTCGAGCTCGGCCTGCTCGCGCAGCCGCTCGGTGTCGTCGTCGGTCTCGCCCAGGCGGCGACCATGCAGGATCTGCACCGCACCCGGCGCACCCATCACCGCGATCTCGGCCGACGGCCAGGCTCCGCACCAGTCGTTCCCGAGGCCCTTGGAGTCCATCACGATGTACGCCCCGCCGTACGCCTTGCGCACGACGACACAGAGGCGCGGCACCGTCGCTCCCGCATACGCGTAGACGAGCTCGGCCCCGTGGCGGATCATCCCGCGCCACTCGAGGTCCTTGCCCGGCTCGAAGCCGGGCGTGTCGACGAAGGTGATCAAGGCCAGGTTGAAGCAGTCGCACCACTGCACGAAACGGGCGGCCTTCTCCGACGCCTCGATGTCGATGGTGCCCGCCCGTTGCTGGGGCTGATTGGCGATGACCCCGACCGGGCGTCCGTCGAGGCGCCCGAGCCCTGTCACGAGGTTCGCGGCGTGGCCAGGGCGCAGCTCGATGAACGACTCCGCGTCGAGGATGTCCTCGATGACGATCCGGATGTCGTAGGACGCGTTCGGCCGTGCCGGCACGACGGCCGCGGCGCGGTCGCAGTTGCGGTCGACCGGATCGGTGGTCGTGCAGCGCGGCGGATCCTCGAGGTGGTTCGACGGCAGCAGGTCGAGCACTGCGGCGACCGACTCGCGTGCCGCGTCCTCGTCGGCGACGACGAGGGTCGCGACACCGCTCCTGCGTCCGTGGACGGCGGCTCCGCCGAGGGAGCGGTGGTCGACCTCGATGCCGGTGAACGAGCGCACCGTGTCCGGACCGGTCACGTAGGCGAACGCGTCCTCGGTCATCACGACCAGGTCGGCGAGCCCGAGCAGGAGCGCCGGTCCCGAGATGCAGGGTCCGACGACGACGAGCACGGTCGGCACCACGCCCGAGGCATCGGCCATCGCCCGGGCGATCTCGCCCCACGCGTGCAGTGACGCCACGCCCTCGGCGACGTCGGCACCCGACGATGCGATGGTGCCGATGAGTGGGACACCGAGCTCGACCGCGAGCCGGGCGATCCCGGTGACCGTGTGCCCCTCAGGCGGGCCGATGGCACCAACGTGCTTGCCGCCGCGGAGCTGGAACTCGGCGACGGTACGGCCGTCGATCTCGGTGAGTGCGGCGCTCGCGGCCTCACTCCGTCGGGCCGCGAGCGGGGTGGGCGTGGGCGCCACGGTCACGCGGTGGGCGTCATCACCAGGGAGGCATTGTGACCACCGAAGCCGAATGAGTTCGAGATCACGGGCAACGTGGCGATCTCGCGCTCGGAACCCGTCACCAGGTCGAGGCCGATGTCGTCGCCGATGCGGTCGGTGTTGGCGGTCGGGGGCACGACGCCGTCGGTCATCGAGACAAGTGCGATGACCGCCTCGACCGCGCCGGCCGCGCCCACCATGTGCCCGAGCACGCCCTTGCTCCCGGTCACCGGCGGGCCATCGTGACCGAACACCTTGCGGATTGCCTCGGCCTCGGCCGAGTCGTTCATGGGTGTCGACGTTCCGTGCGCGTTCACGTGGCCGACGTCACCGCTGTTGAGTCCCGCGTCGTCGAGTGCCTGCTGCATGCACACCGCGGCTCCGACGCCACCCGGGGACGGAGCCGTGATGTGGTACGCGTCGGCGTTGCGGCCGTAGCCCGACAGCTCGCCGTACACCTTGGCCCCGCGCGCGCGAGCACGCTCCAGTGGTTCGAGGATCATGAACGCGGCGCCCTCCGCCATCACGAAGCCGTCGCGCTCGGCGTCGAACGGGCGCGACGCAAGCTCGGGCTCGTCGTTGCGACTGCTCAATGCACCCATCCGTGCGAACGCGGCCACGACGACCGACGTGAAGGCTTCGGTGCCGCCGGCCACGACGACATCAGCGCTCGAGTCGCGGATCATCCGGGCGGCCTCACCGATTGCGTTGGCTCCGGCGGCACACGCAGTCGAGATACAGAACGCGGGACCGGTGAACCCGAAGTGGATCGAGATCGCGCCGGCGGTTGCGTTCGGCATCATCATCGGCACGAAGAACGGGCTGACGCGCGACGGGCCCTTCTCCATGAACGCGGTGACGTTCTCCTGGAGGGTCGTGAGCCCACCCACACCCGTCGCTGCGATCACCGCACAGCGGCTGGGATCGGCGCCGAGGTCACCGGCGTCCTTGATCGCATCGGTCGCGGCCGCGAACCCGAAGTGCGTGACCCGGTCCTGACGGCGGACCTCCTTGGGTCCGAAGTACTCGACGGGGTCGAAGTCGCGCACCTCGCACGCGAATCGCACGGGGAGAGCGGTGGCGTCGAACTGCTCGATGGTCCGAGCCATCGACTTGCCCGCGCGCACGGTGGACCAGAACGACTTGACGTCGTTCCCGGCGGGGGCCTTGACCCCGATGCCGGTCACAGCCACCCGGGGGCGTCCGAGATGGTCGCGTGCGTCGTCGTTCATTACTGCGCCGCGACCTTGGCGAGCACGAGGTCGACGGCCTGGCCGACGGTGGCGACGCCCTCGAGGTCTTCCTCGGGGACGGAGATGTCGAAACGCTCCTCGAGACCCATCACGAGCTCTACCAGGTCGAGGCTGTCGGCGTCGAGGTCTTCCTTGAAGCGAGCGTCGTAGGTGACGACGTCGGGTTCGACGCTCAGGACCTCTACGGCCACCTCGCGCAGGGCGGCGAGTCCCTCGTCACGATCCATCGATGTGCTCCTTCTCGTTCTCAGGTCTTGGGCTTGGATGTTGGGCTTGGACATTGGTGCTGGTCGTCGCGCTTCGCTTGCGCTCAGTGAGCCACTCTCAATGGCCCATGCCGAGGCCGCCGTCGACCGGCACGATCGCGCCGGTGACGTAGGCCGCGGCCTCCGAGCAGAGGAAGCCGACGACGGCGCCGACCTCCTCGGGGGTCCCGAGACGCCCGAGGGGCACGGTCGCCTGCATGGCTCCGTGCCACTCGGCGGGCATGCCCTCGGTCATCGCAGTCACGATAGGCCCCGGGGCCACGATGTTGCAGGTGACGTTCCTGCGAGCCAGCTCCCGAGCCACGGCCCGGGTCAGCCCCACCAGGCCGGCTTTCGCTGCGGAGTAGTTGGCCTGGCCGGGCGCCCCGAGGTGGGCGCTCACCGATGAGACGTTGACGATCCGGCCCCAGCGGGCGCGCATCAGCTTCGGCGTGGCCCGGCGGATGGTGTGGAAGGCCCCGGTGAGGTTGGTCTGCACGACCTGGGACCACTGGTCGTCGGACATCCGCGCGATGAGGCCGTCGGCGGTCACGCCCGCGTTGTTCACGAGGACGGTCACCGGGCCGAAGGTCTCCTCGATCTCGCCGAACGCCGTGTCGACCGATTCGGTGTCGGTGACATCGATGTGCACCGCGAGCGCCTCGCCACCGGCGTCGCGAACGGCAGCGCAGGTCTCGTCGGCGCCGGCGCGGTCGCTGACGTATCCGCACGCGACCCGATGACCGGCTCTGCCGAGCGCGACGGCGCTCGCGCGCCCGATGCCACGGGACGCGCCGGTGACGAATGTGGGGTGGCTCACGCTCGCCCCCACCGGAGCACGACGCTGCCCCAGGCCATGCCGGCGCCGAAGCCGCTCAGCAGCACGAGGTCACCGTCGGTGATGCGGCCCTCGTCGGCAGCTTCGGCGATCGCGAGGGGGATCGACGCCGCGGAGGTGTTCCCGAAGCGATCGAGGTTCACGATGGTGCGTTCCATCGGGATCTTGAGCCGACTCGCCGCGGCTTCGAGGATGCGAACGTTGGCCTGGTGGGGGATGAACCAGTCGATGTCGTCGACGCCGACGTTCGCGTGCTCGAGGGCGACCGTGGCGGAGTCGACGACCGCGCGCACGGCGCGGCGGAAGACCTCCTGGCCCTGCATCTTGATGAACTGCTGCCCGGCGGCGATCGTCTCGGGCGTCGAGGGCAGGCGGCTCCCACCCGCCTGGATCTCGAGCAGCCCGGTGGCCGATCCGTCGCATCCGAGGTCCCAGCCGAGGATCCCGGGAGCGTCGTCGGGTGCAGCCTCGAGCACGAGCGCGGCTGCAGCGTCACCGAAGATGATGCACGTGCCCCGGTCGGTGGGGTCGACGATGCGCGAGAGCGTCTCGGCCCCGATCACGAGGACGTGTCCCAGGCCGCCGACCGTGAGCATCGCGGCGCCGGCGACGAGCTCGTACACGAAGCCGGCGCAGCCCGCGTTGATGTCGAAGGACCCGCAGCGCAGGCCGAGACCTTCGCCGACGAACGCGCCGGTATGGGGGATCGGTTGCTCGGGGGTTGCAGTGGCGACGATCAGCAGCTCGATGTCCTCGGGGGTGATGCCGGCCTGCTTGATCGCGGCGGTACCCGCCTCGACGGCCAGGCTGGCCGTCGTCTCGCCGGACCCGGCGATTCGTCGCTCGCGAATGCCGGTGCGCTCGACGATCCACTTGTCGCTCGTGTCGACGAGCTGCTCGAGGTCGGCGTTGGTGAGTCGCTGGTCCGGGACAGCCGCGCCCCAGCCTGCGATACAGGCGCGCATCGTCAGGCGGCTTCGGTGCTCAGTGGACGCGCAGCCACGCGACGGGCTGGCCTTCGCGCAGACGCTCACCGGGGTGCACCAGCATGCCGACGAGCTGACCGGTGAAGGGGCTCGCGACGGGCGTGGAGAAACCGGGGCCGTCGACCATGCCCACAGTCTGACCGACGCTGAGCTGCGCCCCGTCACCGAGGCTGACGGGGCGGAACGTGCCCACCGCAGGGGCAACGATCATCCGCTCCGGGACGAGCAGGCCTTCACCGTGGTCGAGCAGGGCTTCCATCAGCGAGCCTCTTCCATGACGGCGCAATCGTCGGGGGTGGCGATGCCGCGTACGGGTGTGTCGGGAGCGATGCGCTTCGCGAGGCCGGCGAGCATCGTACCGTGCCCGACCTCGACGAACGACGTGGCGCCGAGCTCGACCATCGTCAGCATCGACTCGCGCCAGCGCACGGGAACGGCAACGTGCTCGCCCGAGCGCTGGGCCCAGCCGTCCGCACTCGCGTAGGCGTGGGCGTCGAGGTTGGAGACGACGGGTGCGGCGGGGTCGGCGAAGGTGACGTCGGCGAGCACGGCGGGAAGCGCGTCGGCCGCATCGCGCATGAGCGGCGTGTGGAACGCGCCCCCGACGTTGAGCGGCGTCGCGCGCTTCACGCCCAGCTCTTTGGCGCGCGCGGAACCCGCTTCGACCCCCTCGGGAGTGCCGGCGATCACGACCTGCCCTGGTGCATTGTCGTTGGCGACCCAGCAGCCGCCGGGCGCGGCCTGGCACGCGGCTTCGGCCTGCTCGACGGTCGCGCCGAGGAGCGCCGCCATTCGGCCCGGGTGTGCGTCGGCCGCGGCCTGGGTGAGCTCGGCGCGTCTGGCTGCGAAACGCACGCCCGAGTCGAGGGGCAGCGCACCCGAGGCGATGAGCGCGGTGACCTGGCCGAGCGAGTGCCCGGCGAACGCGACCGGTGCGGTGACGCGCTCGCGGATCGCTTCCCATGCGACGAGTGAGGTGAGCAGCACGGCGAGCTGGGCGTCGCGCGTCCGTGCCAGCTGCTCGGCCGGCGCGTCGAGGATGAGCGACGCGAGTGGTTCGCCGAATGCCGCTTCGGCTCGCTCCACGACCGACCATGCCGGGTGGTCGCGCCAGGGCGCGCCCATTCCCGGGGTCTGCGTTCCCTGTCCGGGGAAGATGACGGCGATGCCCAACGAACGATCCCTCTTGATCTGGTGGTAGATGATGGGACCAGTCCCGGTTCACCAGGGTTACAGGTGACTCGCGGGTAACTTGCGCCCCATGGCACCACGCACCTCAGAGGACTTCATCGCACTGCTCCCGCACCGGCCGCCGTTCCGCTTCATCGACGCGGTCGACGCCTGCGAAGCGGGCGTCTCGATCACGGCTCGTTACCGGTTGACCGGCGACGAGGAGTTCCTGGCCGGGCACTTCCCCGGGTTCCCGGTGATGCCGGGGGTGATCCAGCTCGAGGCGCTGGCCCAGGCCGGCGGGATCGCGCTGCTGGCGCACGAGCGCTACACGGGCAAGCTGCCCCTGTTCGGGGGAGTAGAGAAGGTCCGGTGGCGACGCCTCGTGGAACCGGGTGACGAGCTCACGCTCCAGGTGGAGATGGAGCGCCTCTCGGCCCGCGGCGGCTGGGCACACGCGGTCTCGACGGTCGAGGACGACAAGACCTGCGAGGCGCGGATCTTCTTCGCCCTGGCCGAAGCGAAGTTCTAGAAGTCCCGACCGTCAGACTCTCGACAGGGACCGTCGGAGGCCAGGCCTCAGGTCTCGTCCCGAGGGCGCAGGTCGGTCACCTGGCCTCGTCGCTGCGCCTCGCGGGCCGCGAGGTCGCGATCGATCTCGTCGGGATCCTCGCCGAGGAGAAGCCGGGCCTCTACCTCGTCGTCGAGCGGTGGCTCACGCCGGACGCCGCGCCAGGGCGCGACAACGATCAGGATCAGCACGATCACGGACAGCACGCAGATCCCCACGATCCACGGCAGCCAATCGGTCGCGACGACGGGAAGCACGGCGATCAGTGTACGGGCGGACGTAGTGGCAAGATCTCATTGCCGCCCGGGTGGTGGAATGGCAGACACGATGGATTCAAAATCCATTGCTCGAAAGGGCGTGAGGGTTCGAATCCCTCCCCGGGCACTTACCCCTGACAGAGCACGCGCACGGTGGGGAAGGGGTTCACCATCTCACCGGTCGGCGCACGAACCCCGAAGTGCAGGTGCGGGGGACCGCCGCGCGCGTTGCCGGTGTCGCCCACGTAGCCGATGATCTCGCCGCGCGTCACGCGCCGCGGCGCGGTGCCTTCCCACTTGCTCAGGTGCGCGTAGTAGTAGCCGACTCCGTCGTCACCGTGGAGCCACACGCCGGTGCCGCCGAGGTCGTCGAGGTCCCAGTCGATGGTCCCGGCGACGACGGCGACGAGGGGGGTGCTCATCGCAGCGAGCAGGTCGGTTCCTTGATGTGTGCGACCCCCGGATCGGGGCGCGCCCCAGTCGTTCACGAAGACCGTGGTGCCGGCGACCGGGCAGATCGCGGCGCCGGTACGGACCTGACCGGCGGCGGCACCGTCGACGGTGCTGAACTCGGCTTGGGATGCGCCGACGGCCTCCAGGTTCTTGACCGCGATGTCGGCTGCCGCGAGCGCGATGTCGAGCCCGATCTTCTGATCGGCGAGCTGACCGACGATCGCATCCTGCGCGGCCTTGCGTACCCGGAGGTCGGCTTCGTCGCGTGTGAGCTGGGCCGCGGTGCGCGCGAGTTCGGCTGCGAGATCGCGGTCGTGGTTCGCCGCACTGCTGCTGAGTTGGATCGCGCGCGCGGCTTCGACCACGCTGCCCGCGTCGATCATCCGGGACAGCGGCATCGACGAGCCTTGCTGGTACATCTCGACCGCACGATCGCGCACTTGGATCTTGAGCTCGTCCGAGCGGGCCCGCAGCTTGGGGATCTCGGCCTCGAGCCGGGCGATCTCGGTCTCCTGCGCGGCGTGTTCGCCGAGGGCGTCGCTGTAACTCTGCGCGGCGCCGACGGCTTCGGCCTGGGTGCGGTCGCGCTCGGCGCGCAGGTCGGTCAGGGGATCGGCGCCGGCGGGCACGACGGGGAACGCCGCCCCGGCCACGGCGAGGACGGCGAGGGCCGCAACGAGGAGGAGGTGGGGGGTCCGGCGCATCATGGGTGCCCCGACGCGATCCGCGCGCCGAGGTGACCTCATATGTCGGCACGCGAGGGCGCCGTGTCGAGGGCCAGTGGCCGGACGCGATCCCCCGAAGACAGCACCTTTCGCCCGGTCCGGCGTTCGGGGACAATGGGGTCGTGACCGAGCACCGCCTGTCAGGGACCGACACCTTCTTTCTCGTCAGCGAGCGGGACGGGTCGCCGATGCACGTCGGTGGCCTCACGGTGCTCGATCCGACCGGCATAGACGGCTTCGGGCCCGACGGCGTCCGTGCGCTGCTCGCGACGCGTCTGCCCCGCGCCCCGTCGTTCCTTCGCCGCCTGCACGAGGTTCCCTTCGGGCTCGACTGCCCCGTCTGGGTCGACGACCCCGACTTCGACCTCGACCGGCACTTCCACGTCGTATCGGTCCCCGCGCCGGGTGGCCGCCATGAGCTCGCTGCGGTCGTCGGTGACCTCATGGGCCGGCGACTCGACCGGTCACG
>JALHSW010000534.1 GCA_022865365.1 Acidimicrobiia bacterium
CAGTGCACCGGGCAGCGGTGCGGCGTTCAACGTCGGGGACGCGATCACGTACGGGTGGAACGCCTACTGGAAGAACGTGGGCCCGTTGGTCCTCATCACGCTGGTGATCTTCGGCGTCCAGGTACTGATCAGCATCGTCGGGAGCGGCACGAACGGCGCGATCGCCGCGGTAGTGCTCCAGCTGCTGAGCTTCGTCGTCGGCATCATCCTCGCCATGGGACTCATCCGGGCGTCGCTCGCGGTCTGCGAGGGTCGCAAGCCCGAGGTGTCGATGCTCCTGGAGACCGACGGGTTCTTCAACTACCTCGTCGCGGCGATCCTCTTCGGGGTCGGCGTGTTCTTCGGGCTGGTGCTCTGCATCATCCCGGGGATCATCCTCGCCGTCGTCTTCCAGTTCTTCGGCTACGCGATCGTCCAGCACCCCGAGCTCGGCGCCGTCGACGCGCTGAAGCGGTCGGCCGACATCACCAAGGGCTATCGCTGGCAGCTGTTCGGGCTCGCGCTGTTCCTCATCCTGATCAACCTCGTCGGGCTCCTCGCCTGCGGGGTCGGCCTCCTGTTCACGTACGGCATCTCGGCGATCGCGATTGCCTACGCGTACAAGACGCTGAGCGGGCAGGCGGTCGCGGCTCCGGCCTGATCCAGAACGCGAGAGGGGCGGCCCCACCTCCGGTCGAGGTGTGGGCCGCCCGTCGCGTGCTCGGTGCTAGCGGGTCAGTCCTTGGTCGCGCCCTTCGACTCCCAGAAGTCGTTGAGTCGGCCCTGAACCTTGAACAGCCAGACGATGGTCCCGATGATCGGGAGCAGGTTCCAGAACCCGGTCATGCCGCTGATCGGCTTCTCCTTGCCGTCGCTCTCGAAGAGGTTCCCGACCTCGGCCGGCAGCACGAAGATCGTGATGATCCCGCAGAAGATCGACAGCAGCAGGCCGACGAGACCACCGAGGCCCTCACCGCTGTACTCCTTCATCTCTTCGAAGGTGTTGTAGTACCAGAAGAAGAAATAGATGCCGCAGGTGATGATCCCCAGCAGCAGCACTGTGATCGGAACCCGGATGGTGCCGACATTGCCCGACCCGGTCGCCGAAGGGGCCGGGGGCGGAGGCGTTGAGCTCATGTGTCTCCCTTTCGCTACACCCCACGTTGGGGCCAAGTGTTCCTATAGGCGGCAGCCCCCGAAGTCAATGACCACCCCCAAGGTCCCGCTGGACAGCGTGGCGCGGGAGCGCGCAGGATGAGCACGTCGATCATCAACCGGAGGTAGGGAACGTGGCAGACGAGCTCAACGACGCGGACCAGACCGCAGGCACGACACCACCCGCCCCTCTGGCTCCACCAGTCGCACCGCCACTGCCAGTCGCACCGCCACCGGCGGTACCCGGGCAGCCCCGGGCACCCATGGCGCAGCAACCGTCGGAGCCCGGCTGGTGGCAGGCCTCCGACAGTTGGTGGTACCCGCCCGAGTCCCAAACGGGCGCGACTCCCGGCGCGTCGGTACAACCCGCGTACGGCTACCCGCAGGGAGCGCAGCCCAAGTCGCGGACGACCGCGGGGATCCTGGGCATCCTCCTCGGCAGTATCGGCGTCCACCGCTTCTACCTGGGCTACACGGGGATCGGCATCGCCCAGATCGCGGTCACCATCGTCACCTGCGGCTTCGGTGCGATCTGGGGCTTCATCGAAGGGATCCTGATCCTGACCGACAGCCCCAGCTTCCAGACTGACGCGAACGGCGTTCCCCTCGTCAAGTAGGCGGCGCGGCGCGCCGAGCGAAATCCGAGTTGACCGGTCGGGTATCGGACCGTAGCGTCGCGTCGCTGCACCCGTCCGCACCACAAGCGAACGCACGCCCAGAAGCACGCCCGAACGAGAACGAGGAGACACCCATGTCCGAGTCCTGGGGCTTCGAGACCAAGCAGGTCCACGCCGGCGCCGAGCCCGATCCCACGACCGGGGCGCGCGCGGTGCCGATCTACCAGACGACCAGCTACGTGTTCCGCGACACGGACCACGCGGCGGCGCTGTTCGGGCTCTCCGAGCTCGGCAACATCTACACCCGCATCATGAACCCCACCCAGGCGGTGTTCGAGGAGCGGGTCGCCGCGCTCGAAGGTGGTGTCGCAGCGCTCGCGACCTCGAGCGGCCAGGCCGCGGAGACGCTCGCGATCCTCAACCTCGGTGAGGCCGGCGACCACCTCGTCGCGTCCGCTTCGCTCTACGGCGGCACGTACAACCTGCTGCACTACACACTGCCGAAGCTCGGATGGGAAGTCACCTTCATCGACGACCCCGACGACCTCGCTGCGTGGCGTGCCGCGATCAAGCCCAACACCCGCGCGTTCTACGGCGAGTCCGTGGGGAACCCGAAGAACGACGTCTTCGACCTCGAGGGCGTCTCCGAGATCGGTCACGCCGAGGGCATCCCGCTCATCATCGACAACACCGTGACGAGTCCGTACCTCTGTCAGCCGCTCACGTGGGGTGCCGACATCGTCGTGCACTCGGCCACGAAGTTCATCGGCGGCCACGGCACGTCGATCGGCGGGATCATCGTCGACGGTGGCAAGTTCGACTACGTCGCGAGCGGACGACACAAGGTCTTCACCGAGCCCGACCCGAGCTACCACGGGCTCGTGTACTCGCAGCTCCCCGAGCCGCTGCGTCCCGCGCAGTACGCCCTCAAGGCCCGCCTCCAGCTGCTCCGCGACCTCGGCTCGGCCGTATCGCCGTTCAACGCGTTCCTCTTCATCCAGGGACTCGAGACGCTGAGCCTGCGCATGGAGCGGCACTGCCAGAACGCACAGGCGGTCGCGGACTGGCTCGAGCAGCGCGACGAGGTCGAGTGGGTCGCGTACCCCGGCCTGAAGTCGAGCAAGTGGAACAAGCGGGCGAAGAAGTACCTGCCGCGCGGCAACGGCGCCATCCTCGCGTTCGGCATCAAGGGTGGCCTCGAAGCGGGCAAGAAGTTCGTCAACGGGCTCGAGCTGTTCAGCCACCTCGCGAACGTCGGCGACGTTCGAAGCCTCGCGATCCACCCGGCTTCCACCACGCACTCCCAGCTGACGCCCGACGAGCAGGGCACGACCGGGGTGACGCCGGATCTCGTCCGGCTGTGCATCGGCGTCGAGACGATCGACGACATCCTCGGCGACCTCGACGCCGGGTTCCGCGCCGCCAAGGGTGCCTGAGCCAGGGAGCCCCGTCCCGGCAACGGGTGCATGGCGACCCGGCGACCATCCGGGTTGCCGTCAGTTCGAGACGCTGTTCGACGCGCGCCCCCACGTGCTCGAGGCCGGAGGCCGACTCGAGCACGTCACCGTGGCCTACGAGACGTGGGGCACGCTCGCGCCCGACGCGTCGAACGCGCTGCTCGTGCTGCACGCGCTGACCGGCGACAGCCACGCGGCGGGACCCCCCGGACCCGGCCACGCCGTCGTCGGCTGGTGGAACGAGCTGATCGGGCCGGGTGCGCCGATCGACACCGACCGCTTCTTCGTCGTCTGCCCGAACGTCCTCGGTGGGTGCGGGGGAACGACGGGACCGTCGTCGGACGCGCCCGACGGCCGAGCGTGGGCCGCCCGCTTCCCCCTCGTCACGATCCGTGATCAGGTGGTGGTCGAAGCGGCCCTCGCCGATCGTCTGGGCATCGAGCGCTGGGGCGCAGTGGTCGGGGGTTCGATGGGCGGCATGCGGGTGGTCGAGTGGGCCGTCGGCTTCCCCGAGCGCGTCGAGCGCTCGGTGATCGTCTCCGTCGGGGCCAAGGCGACGGCCGAAGAGATCGCACTCTGCTCGGTACAGGTGCGGGCGATCAGGCTCGACCCGAACTGGAACGGGGGCGACTACTACGGCGCCGCGCCGGGCACCGGCCCTCACGCGGGCCTGTCGACCGCCCGCAGCATCGGTCAGATCAGCTACCGGTCCGAGCTCGAGTTCGACGAACGCTTCGGGCGCGACCACCAGGGCGACGAGGAGCCCCTCGACGGCGGGCGCTACGCGATCGAGTCGTACCTCGAGTACCACGGCGACAAGCTCGCTCGACGCTTCGACGCCAACACCTACATCGTGCTCAGCGAAGCGATGAACCACCACGACGTCGGGCGAGGGCGGGGCGGCATCGCCGAGGCGCTCGCCCGGGTGCGCGCCGAGGTGACGATCGCCGGCGTTTCGTCGGATTGGTTGTACCCACTCCGGCTCCAACACGAGCTCGCCGCGCTGATCCCGAACGCGTCGGGAGTCGACGTGATCCAATCCAGCTCCGGGCACGACGGCTTCCTGATCGAGCACGACGCCGTCGGCAAGATCATCCGCCGCGCGTTGCAGTGACGAGTCGGGCGCCGAGCTCACCCTTTCCGTGCCAGGCCGTGCAGCGTCAGGCCTCGACGTCGCGGCGACCCTCGAGCGCGCGTCCGAGCGTGACCTCGTCTGCGTACTCGAGGTCGCCTCCCACCGGGAGTCCGCTCGCGATCCGCGTGACGCGGAGACCGAGCGGCTTCAGCACGCGGGCCAGGTACATCGCAGTCGCCTCGCCGGTGATGTTCGGATTGGTCGCGAGGATCACTTCGCGGACGCCTTCTTCACCCACGCGCCGCACGAGCTCCTTGATCCGGAGCTGCTCCGGACCGATGCCCTCGATGGGCGAGATCGCACCCTGGAGGACGTGGTAGCGACCGTTGAACTCGTGCGTGCGCTCGACCGCGATGATGTCGGGCGAGTCCTCGACGACGCACAGCAGCGCAGGGTCGCGACGGTCGTCGCGGCAGAACACGCAGAGCTCACCTTCGGCGATGTTGAAGCAGCGCCGACACCACGTGATCCGCTCCTTCGCCTCGGTGATCGCACGGGCGAGGCGATTGGCGTCTTCGGGCGCGGCCTTCAAGAGATAGTACGCGATGCGCGACGCCGATTTCGGTCCGACCCCGGGAAGCCGGCCGAGCTCGTCGATGAGCGCCTGGACCGCGCCTTCGTAGTGGGCCATACGGGAGAAGGGCTCGGTCAGCCGAGCATGCCGCCGAGGGCACCGAGGTCGAGCCCACCCGTGACCGCACCCATCTTCTGAGTCTGGAGCTCCTGCGCGGCGCGCAACGCTTCGGTGACGGCAGCCACGACGAGATCCTCGAGCATCTCGACGTCTTCGGGATCCACGACATCGGGCGAGATCGAGATGCGCTGGATCTGGCCGGACCCGGTGGCGGTCGCGGTCACCATCCCGCCGCCGACCGACGCCTCGACCGTCTCGGCCTCGAGTGCCTCCTGTACGGCGGCCATGTCGGCTTGCATCCGCTGCATCTGGCGCATCATCTGGTTCATGCCGCCACCCTGGGCCGGCTTCTGCTTCGCCATCCTGCTCCCTTTACGCTGCGCTAGTCACCGCGCGGGACTTCTTCGACGACGGTAGCGCCGAGCTCGTCGCGCAGCCGGCTCACCGGTGGGGGGTCGGCCTCCGGCGGGATCTCCGTCGCTTCCTCCGGGTCGACCACATCGGGGGGGAGATGGAGGGGCGGCTCGAGGGGCGGCACGGGCCGGCGCTCCTCGAGCCGCGGTCCGGCGTCCGGCTCGGCGGCCGGCTCGGCGTCCGCGTCCGGGCCGTCGACGGCGAACTCGGGCGCAGCTTCCAGCTTGAACTTGAACCGGCGTCCGAGCCGTGTGGCCAGGGCCTCGCGCACGACGTCGGCTTGGCTCTTGAACCGCTCGCTCGCGGCCCCGAGCATCTGGGGCGCCACGCCGAACACGAGCACGTCGTCGTCGATGCGCATCGGCTGCGCGTGCTGCACGGCGCTGCGTGTCGCGGGCAACAGCTCGGGCACGATCACGCCCCAGGCGAGGATCACGTCGTCGAGGTCGACGGGGCGGGACTCGACGGGAGCCTCGGCGACCTCGGGCGCGCGCGTCCCCGCCGGGATCGTCGACGGTTCGGGAGCCGGAGCACCGGTCTCGCGACGCAACGCGCCCAGCGTCGGACGGCCGACGGGCGCCGGGCCTCCAGTCGAGGTGCCGGTCGAGGTACCCGGAGGGGCGTCGGGCGCGAGCGGCGATGCGGGGCCGCCGGGGAGCGTCGACCTCCCCGGTGCCCCTGACGCCCCTGGCGCCGCGCCGCGTTCGAGCCGCTCGATGCGTTCGACCACCGTCTGGAGCGGCGGGCCGGCGTCACGGCGGGAGAGCCGAACCAGGGCGACCTCCAGCACGAGGCGCGGGTCGGCTGCATCGACACCGCGCATATCAGTCACCGCTTGACCGACGGTCTCGATCACGCGCACGAGCGCCGCGTTCCCGAGCGACTCACCGAGCACCCGCAGGCGGTCCTGCTCGTCCGCGGGTGCCGCGATTTGCACCCTCCCGGCCGCGGCGGTCAACAGGAACGCGTCGCGCGCCGCCTCGAGGAGATCTTCGGCGACCCGCCGCGGCTCGTGACCGGAATCGAGGAGCTCAGCGAGCCCCACCAGTGCACCAGCGGAGTCCTCGTTCGCGATCGCCTCGAGGATGCGGGTCCGTGCCGCGAAGGCGGTGCCGCCGAACAGGGCCGCCACGAGCTCGCCGTCGAGGCGCCCGGTTCCGTGGGCAAGAGCCTGATCAAGGAGTGACTCTGCGTCGCGAGCCGACCCCGCACCGGCGGTGGCGATCACTTCCAGCGCTGCGGGGTCGGCGTCGATTCCCTCTCGGGAACACAGGTCGCCCAGGCGGGCGACGAGCTCCTCGGTCGTGAGCAGCGTGAACTCGAAGTGCTGCGTACGCGAGCGAATCGTCGGAAGGACCTTCTCGGGGTTCGTCGTCGCGAGGACGAACACCACATGACTCGGCGCTTCCTCGAGCGTCTTCAACAATGCGTTCGACGCCGCGTCGGTGAGCATGTGCGCCTCGTCGAGCACGAACACCTTGGTGCGCGCATCGGGGCCGAGGCCGAGCGCAGTGCTCTCGACGACACTGCGGACGTCGTCGATGCCGCGGTTCGACGCCGCGTCGAGCTCGAACAAGTCGAAGAACGTGCCCGCCGTGACCGCGACGCAGTTGTCGCACACCCCGCACGGCTCACCGTCGTCGCCCAGCGCGGTGCAGTTCAGCGCCTTGGCGAGGATCCGGGCCGTGGTCGTCTTTCCCGTCCCACGCGGCCCCGAGAACAGGTACGCGTGCCCCACCCGGTCGTCCCGAATCGCCGACCGCAGCGCAGTCACCACATGCGCCTGCCCGACGAGCTCGGAAAACCTCTGGGGCCGGTACTTCCGGTAGAGCGATTGATAGGCCACGAGCTGACCGTACCAACCGCAGCCCCAGCCCCTGCCCCCGCCCGCCCCGCCCCCGGCGAGCAGCCGGCGGCGAGAGAGGAGAGTGCGGACCGTGCACCCGCCGTCGACTCGGGAGCGCCACCCGCCGGTATCCCGACACGGCTCAGGTCAGGCGTGCCTGCGGCACACGGGACGTTCCGCTGAGAGCTGCTTCCTTCCGGACCTGACTCGGTTCGCGGGGTTCCGTTGCGCAGGACCCGACCGTCGGCACCGTGCACGAGGCCGACTGGCGGCGACCCGAGCCTCGGGCAGGAGTTCAGCCCCCCGTACGTGGATTGAGGGTGCAGGGCACCACGAGCTCCCCGCCTAGCACGGTCCGCGTTTGCAGCGTACCTGCTCGTCGGGGAGCAGTCGGCGGCGCACGATGCACTCGCGGCCGCCGGTACCATCGGTTCGCTCCAGGAGGGGTGCGAGAGCGGCCGAATCGGCACGCTTGGAAAGCGTGTGTGGGGCAACTCACCGTGGGTTCGAATCCCACTCCCTCCGCGCGCGGCGCGTGCGTCCGGCAGTACGGTCGGGCGGCACCGCCGTCGCACATGCTCAGGAGCACCCCATGGAGCGGTCGCAGCTGGAGCTCCTGATGGGCATCGCCCTCGACGAGGCGAGCGCCGCGCCTCAGCACGGCGACGTCCCGATCGGCGCGGCGCTCGCGCGGATCGATACCGGCGCGGTGCTCGCCCGGCGACACAACGAACGCGAGCGCAGCAATGACCCGACCGCACACGCGGAGATGCTTGCCCTGCGTGATGCCGCGGCAGCCCTCGGTACCTGGCGCCTCGATGCCTGCGTACTCGTCGTCACACTCGAGCCATGCCCGATGTGTGCCGGCGCGGCCGTCGCGGGGCGAGTCGGTCTCGTCGCGTTCGGTGCCGCCGACCCGAAGGCCGGCGCGCTCGGCAGCCTGTATCACCTCGGCGCCGACCCCCGGCTCAATCACGAGCTCCGGGTCGTCGACGGCATACGGACGGACGAGTGCAGCGCGCTGCTCACCGACTTCTTCGGTGCGCGGCGCGCTCCTCGACCGTGAGCACACTCCTCGACCACAGGGCTGACGTTCAGGACCAGACGTCGCCGCCCGCGAGGTCGACGACGGGGGAGCAGGCGAGACCGAACCCCTAGAATCGTCCTCGGAGGGATGCGAGAGCGGCCGAATCGGATGGTCTCGAAAACCATTGTGGCGCAAGTCACCGTGGGTTCAAATCCCACTCCCTCCGCCATCGAGCACGCGACGGTCCCCCGGTGTCCGAGAGGATGCCGGGGGACCGTCCACGTTCACGTCGACACGACGCACTCGGGTAGCCGCCCGGCACTAGCGTCGCCGCCCATGCGTCGCTTCCCTCGTGCACTCGTAACCGGAGTCATCGTGCTCGGTGTGTCCGCCGCCGCGGCGACGGCGGAGGCAGATCGGGCGAACGATCAGCAGATCGCCGACAACGCGGTGCTCACCTCCGATGACCTCCCGGGCTTCGAGCCGCACACCAGCGCGGACGCGCCGCTCCCGAAGGCTCCGGAGTGCCGCGAGCTCGAGCGCGCCCGCAAACAGCTCAACGCCGCGCCGAACAAGGAAGTCGACTTCCGCACGCCGTCCGAGGCTCATGACGTCAACAACCAGGTGAGCGTGCTCTCGTCGACCAAACGATCGAAGCAGACGCTCCAGGCGTACAGGAGTCCCAAGGCCGCAGACTGCTTCACCACCACCTATCGCACCGGGATCACGAGCAAGACGAAAGACGTAGACGTGACGGTCGACGTGGCCCCTGCCACCTTCGAATTGGGCGACGAATCCGTGGCCTACGACCTGACCGTGATCGCCACCAAGGGCGGCCGGTCCCAGACGCTCCACCTCACCTTGGCTCTCGTGCGCGTCGGACGCGCGACGGCCGCATTCGGACTCGGTGACGAGAGCGGGGCGGTTCCCGCCGATGTCTCCACCGGGCTCATCCAACTCGTCACCCAACGCCTGCAGGAGGCACTGTGAACAGCACCCGTCGCGCCACTGCGCTCGTCGCCGTCAGCGTGATCGCCCTCGTGGGTGCGATCGCCGCACCGGCGTTCGCGGCATCGAACCAGCAGATCGCCAAGGCCTCGACGCTGATGGTCTCCGACCTGAGTGGAACCGATTGGACCGCGACGCCGCACAAGAAGAGCCCGGACTCGACGCTCCCGTCGTGCGCGCCCACCAACAGGGTCAACAACGCAGCCCGGAAGAACGGCGCACACTCGCCCGACTTCGCCAACAGCGCCGGCGCCCAGATCACGAACACCGTCTACGTCTTCCCGAGCGTGACGCAGGCCAAGGCCTACCTCGCGGCGTTCAAGCTCCCGACGGCCCAGGAGTGCCTCCAGCAGTCGCTCGACCAGAAGCTCGAAGGTTCGGGCGCGACCGGGACAGTCACTGCGCTCGAGGTGAGCGGCGCGCCCAAAGGCACCTTCGACGACGGTGTCGGGTACCAGGCGGTGCTCACGGGGCTTCCCGCCGATCAGGGGGGCGGTGCCGACCAGTACTTCGAGGCGGTCGCGTTCCGGACGGGGCGCGCGGTCAGCGGCTTCACCACGACGAACCCGGGCGCGAACTACCCCGACACCCCGAAGTTCGTGCTCGCCGACCTCGCCCGGCTGAAGAAGAACCTGAAGTAGCGAACCCCGACTTGCGCTCCCGAGCCGAGGCCCCTATCCCAGGCCGAGGCTCTCGTAGATCTCGCGGGTCGCGGTCGAACGGTTCAGGGTGAAGAAGTGGAGCCCGGGGGCTCCACCGTCGAGGAGCTCGCGGCACAGCCGGGAGCTCTCTTCGATGCCGATGCGACGGACCGCGGCGGGGTCGTCCTCGACCGGGCGCAGCTTGGCCATGAACCACTCCGGGAACTCCGAGCCCTGGAGCTCGGTCATGCGCTTGGTGCCGGCGATGCTGAGCACCGGCATGATCCCCGGGATCACGGGCTTGTCAACGCCCTGCGCCCGCAGGGACTCCAAGAGCTCGAAGTAGTGGCGGGCCTCGAAGAAGAACTGGGTGATGCCGAAGTCGGCCTCGGCCATCTTCTCGGCGCTGTGGCGGCGGTCCTCCTCGAGCGACGGTGACCGAGGGTGGGGCTCGGGATGCACCGCAACGCCGACCGCGAAGTCGCCGACCGCGCGAACGAGACGGACGAGGTCGATCGCATGCACGAGCTCCCCGGGCGCCAGCTCCAGCTCGGCCGGGGGATCGCCGCCGAGGGCAAGGATGTTCTCGACGCCGGCGTCGCGGTAGCGGCTCACGATCTCCTCGAGCTCGGCCCGGGTGTGCCCCGCGCACGTGAGGTGCGCCATCGCCGTCATCGACGTGTCGCGGTTGATCCCCACGACAAGGTCGTGAGTTCGCTCACGCGTCGTGCCGCCGGCGCCGTAGGTGACCGAGACGAACGAAGGGTTCAGTGGCTCGAGCTCCACCAACGTGCGCTCGAGCGTCACCTCGGCCTCGTCGGAGCGCGGCGGGAAGAACTCGAACGACACGGC
>JALHSW010000057.1 GCA_022865365.1 Acidimicrobiia bacterium
CCCAAGCCGGAGGAACGGCCCTGGTACCTGCGGCCGAGCATCGACATCTGGCTCGGGCCGCTGCTGATCGTGGCGTGCCTCGGGCTGCGGTTCGGCTGGAATGGCATCGAGGGTCCACCGTTCCCGTTCTGGGGGGTGGCGTACGTGATCGGTGCGGCCGGCATCTTCCTCACCTACGCCGGGTGGGCCGATCGCGGCCGGGGATAGCAGATCCTCAGCGGGGGACGGCGACCGACTCGTCGACGACCACCTTGTAGAGCGGGACCGGCTCGTCCAGCCCCTTGAGCTGCACCCGACCCATCGAGGACATCTTCGGTGGTGCGCTGAGCCGGTCGCGCATCGTCTCGGGGATGACGATCTCGCCGCGTCCGGCCTGGCCGCAGAGCCGGCTCGCGAGGTTGACCGTGTCGCCGACGATGTCGTACTGGCGACGCTTCCCGCCGCCCACGTGCGCGGCGACGACCTCGCCCGAGTTCATCCCGATGCCGAACTGCATGGCGGGGATGCCGAGATCGGCGAGCTCGACATCGAGCTCAGGGGCGCGGCGCTGGATCTCCATCGCGCACTCGAGCGCGACCTGCGGGTGGTCCTCGACGGGCAGTGGAGCACCGAACACGGCGAAGACCTCGTCGCCCACGAACTTCAGCACCGTGCCGCCGCGGGCGAGGATGATCTCGGTGAGCAGCTCGTAGAACGCGTTGAGCATCCCCCGGACGTCGGGCGCTTCCAGCGTGGCCGACATCGACGTGAATCCGCGGAGATCGCAGAAGAAGAGGCTCGTGTCGAGGCGCTCCCCTTCGAGCGCGGCGTCGAGCCGTCCCGACTCCTCGAGCTGGCGAGCCACTTCCTCGGGCACGTACTGCGCGAAGAGCGCGGAGACCTTGCGACGCTGGCGCGTCTCGGTCGCGTACCGCAGAGCCAATGCCGCGACGAAGCCCAGCACGATCGCCGCGAACACGTAGACGACGTTGAGGATCTGGCCGGCGTCGAAGCGGACGAACGCCAGCACCAGGTAGCCGATAGCGATGAGGAATGTGGTGATCGTGGAGAGCCAGACGGGAAGGAACAGCACGGCGAGCGCAACCATCGCGACGACGAGCGCGATCCACAAGAGCGTGGTCGTGTCGCTTGCAGGTTCCAGGTACGACGCGGTCAGCATCGTGTTGAGGCCGTTCGCGTGGACCAGCACGCCAGGGACGCCACCGGACTTGTCGATGGGCGCGAGCTGGTTGTCGCCGAGGGTGGGTTCGGTCGCGCCGACAAAGACGACCTTGTCCTTCAGGCGCGCCGGGTCGATGGTCCCGTTGACGACATCGATCGCGGAGATGACGGTGCGCTTGTCGTCGCCGGTGTCGAGTCCGGGAGCCCAGTTGAGCCGCAGCTCGTGGCGTCCCTCGGTCGGCACGAAGCGCCCACCGGCCTGCACGCCGTCGGGCCCGATCGTGAGCGGGCCGGCATCGCCCCGGAGTGCCCGGAACGCCGCGAGCGAGAGCGACGGCACGAGCGTGCCGTCCTGATCGACGACGAGGGGGAGGGACCGGACCACACCGTCGGTCGGGTCGGGCTTGACCTGGGCGTGGCCGAGCGAGACGCCGGTGCCGTCGAGCAGCGTGGATGTGGGCGGCTCGACGGTCGTTGAGTCGAGCAGCGTGTCGTCGACCCGCGAGGGCTTCGTCTGGATCGCCTCCGCGACCACGGCCGCGGGAAGCGCGGCGAGGGCCGAGGCGAGCTCGGCGTCGCCGTCGCGCGCGCCGGCGAACACGACGTCCCACACGCCGACGCGGACGCCGGCGGCCCGGAACTGGCGAGCGAGCGCGGCGTGCACCGAGCGGGGCCACGGCAGCGGTCCCAGCGCGGCGAGCGACTTCGAGTCGATGCCCACGACCACGACCTGGGGGTCGCGCCGGGCCGAGGGGAACAACGAGTCCGACGCCCGGCGCTCGAAGCCGGCGAAGGCGTTCGCGCCGAGCCCTGCCGCGCCCAGAGCGGTGATCACCGCGGTGACCGCGGCGGCTTCGGCGAGCCTGCGAACGGTGCGACGACGCATGATCCGCTCAGGTTAGGGAACCTCGTCGCCGCGTGTGCGGTCGTGCCGTCGTGCCGATCGAGTGAGACGCGTCGGGCGCGTCCACGTCAGGCGGGGCGCTGGGAGCGGAGCGGCTCGAGTCCGGCAAGAGCCCGGGCGGCCCGGATCGCGAGGGCGACGATCGTGAGCGTCGGTCCGTAGCCGGTGCTCGTCGGGAAGACCGACGAGTCGGCGACCATCACGTTCTCGACGTCGTGGAGGCGCTGCCAGCGGTCAC
>JALHSW010000535.1 GCA_022865365.1 Acidimicrobiia bacterium
GGGATCCACGCTCCTGATCGCACCTGACTCGGTCGAAGCCGACGCCCTCGCCGCGCACCTCGAAGCCGAAGGGCGTCACGTCGTGCTGATGCACGCCGATCGGTCGGCCGCCGACCGGACCGCGGCATGGGACGTATCACGACGCGGGGCGTGCGTCGTAGTGGGTGGTCGTGTCGCGGTACTTGCCCCCGTCCCGGATCTTCGCGCCGCGATCGTGCTCGACGATGCCGACGAGGCACTCGCAGAAGAACGGGCACCCGCCTGGCACGCGCGCGACCTCGCGTACGAGCGCGCGCGTCGCGAGGGAGCCCGCTTCGACATCGTCACCCCGGCCCCGACGGTTGAGGCCGTCGAGATGGCCGGGGCTCCCGTGGTCGCACCATTGGACGTGCGACGCGCCGGCTGGCCCCGCGTCGAGATCGTCGACCGCCGCGACGATGCGCCGGGGCTCGGACTGCTCTCGGCCGCGCTCGGACCTGCGTTGCATCGTGCCCTCGACGACGGTGGGCGAGCGGTGTGCGTGCTCAACCGGCGGGGCCGGGCGCACCTCCTGCTCTGCCGGACCTGCGGTGAGCCGGCCCGTTGCTCGCGTTGCGACGCGACCGTCGCCGAGGGCGACGGAGGCCTGGGGTGCAGGAGGTGCAAGTCCGTGCAGGAGCTGCGGTGTCGACACTGCGGGAGCGCTCGATTCCGTGCGCTCAAGCCCGGCGTCGTCCGGCTCCGGGACGAGCTCGCCGGGCTCGTGCCCCATCATCAGGTCGTCGCCGTCGACCGGTCGAGTGCCCCGCTGATCCCCTTCGACGTCGTCGTCGGGACCGAGGCGGCGCTCCACCGGGCCGGCGATGAACCGGGGCGCCCTGTTCGCCTCGTCGCCTTCCTGGACCTCGACCAGGAGCTCCTCGCGCCGCGCTATCGAGCCGCCGAACAGAGCCTCTGGCTCCTCGTACGCGCGGCGCGACTCGTCGGGCCGCGCGCCGGTGGAGGCGTCGTGCTCGTGCAGACACGAGTGCCCGAGCATGAGGTCCTGCGCACCGTCTGCGACGCCGATCCCGAGCCCGCG
The DNA here is from genome assembly GCA_022865365.1 of Acidimicrobiia bacterium. Taxonomy (GTDB): domain Bacteria; phylum Actinomycetota; class Acidimicrobiia; order IMCC26256; family PALSA-555; genus JALHSW01. The sequence goes on from JALHSW010000535.1 coordinate 1,061, forward strand.
CTCGCGGCCGAGACCGCTCGGCGACGCGATCTGCGATTCCCGCCCTTCGGGGGGCTGGCCGAGGTCCGGGGTGGTGCCGAGGCGGTGGCTGCGGCCTGCGAGGCCCTGCAGGGGCACGTCACGGTGCTCGGGCCTTCCGGGGCCGCGGCGTTGTTGCGCGCGCCGAGCACTCGTGCGTTGTGCGACGCGCTCGCCGCTGTGGATCTCAGGCCCGCGCGGGCGCTCGGACGACTGCGCGTCGACGTCGACCCGCTGCGCGTGTAGGCGACGGCCACAACTGGGGTCGGGCTTGACGGTCTCGCGGAGAAGCGCCCGGTACTCTGGGTGCCGTGGGAACGTTCATGGTCCGCACGTTCGGCGATCCGGTGCTGCGTCAGCGGGCTGCGGAAGTCGATGAGCTCGACGGCGATCTGGCGCGTCTGGCCGAGACGATGGTCGCGACCATGTACGAGGCCATGGGGCTCGGGCTCGCCGCCCCTCAGGTCGGTGTCCTGAAGCGCATGTACACCTACGACGTCGGTGATGGCCCCGCCGTGCTGATCAACCCCCAGATCGTCGACTCGTACGGGGAGTGGAGCTACGACGAGGGCTGTCTGTCAGTCCCCGATGTCCACGTGGAGATCGTCCGCCCCAAGGTCGTGACCGTCCAGGGGATCGACATCGACGGCAAGGAAGTCGTCTTCGAAGGTGACGAGCTCATGGGGCGGCTCATCCAGCACGAGATCGACCACCTCGACGGCGTGCTGATGCTCGATCGGCTCGAGCCCGACGAGCGCAAGGCGGCGCTCCGCGAGATGCGCCGCGCGCAGTTCGACGAGGCCGGCGCAGCCCGGGCGGGCGCGCACCCCGACGCGGGCAACAGCGGCCGGCGGCTCTGACGCCCGCAGTGCGCGTCGTCTACTGCGGCACGCCGCTCGATGCAGTGCCTGCGCTCCGAGCACTCGTCGAGGCCGGCTACGACGTCGCGCTCGTCGTGACCCAGCCCGATCGGCGGCGGGGACGCGGTTCGGACCTCGTTCCGAGTCCCGTCAAGGCGGCGGCCGACACGCTGGGGCTCCCGGTTCGCACCCCCACGCGCGCCAGGGAGATCGAAGCCGAAGTACGCGCGCTCGACGTCGATGTCGGGATCGTGGTGGCGTTCGGACAGCTCCTGCCGGTGCCGCTGCTCGACGCGACGCGCCTCGGATTCGTGAACGTGCACTTCTCGCTCCTCCCGCGCTGGCGGGGTGCGGCACCCGTCGAGCGGGCGATCCTCGCCGGCGATCCCGAGACGGGCGTCTGCGTGATGCGGCTCGAGGAAGGACTCGACACCGGGCCCGTGTACGCGTGTGATCGCACACCGATCGCCTCCGACGAGACCGCCGGCGAGCTCCGTACCCGCCTTGTCGAGATCGGCAGCGCTCTACTGGTTCGCACGTTGCCCAGCATCGAGACGAGCACGCCTGTGCCCCAGGCGGGGGAGGTGACGCTTGCGGCCAAGCTCACGGTGGAGGAGTTCCGCATCGATCCTGCGGCCTCGGCGACGGACCTCGCGCGCCTGGTGCGCGCGGGGAACCCACGGCCCGGCGCGTGGGCGCTCGTCGAGCGCCGCCGCATGAAGGTGTTGCGCGCCCATGTCGAGCGCCAATCCCATCGCCCAGGGCCGCAGCCCGCGTCCACGACAGCGCCGTCGGTGGGTGTGGTGACGCACGATGCCGGCCTCGTCACCGGCGACGGTACCCTCGCCCTCGACGAGGTCCAGCCCGAAGGGAAGGCCGCGATGCCGGCAGCGGCATGGCTCGCGGGATGGCGCAGTGCCGACGGTGCACCACAACCGGTCTTCGAGCGCCCGTGAGCAGCAGCAGTCGGATGGTCGCGCGTGACGCGCTCGTGAAGGTCGAGGCCGGCGCGTACTCCCACATCGCAGTGCCTGCGATGTTGCGTGGGTCTGGCCTCGCGCCGCGCGAACGCGCGCAGGTGACCGACCTTGTGTACAGCACGCTGCGCCAGCAGCGACGCCTCGACGACCTGATCGCGCGAACGAGCAAGCGGAGGATCGCAAGACTCGATCCTCCGGTCCGTGCCGTGCTTCGCCTCGGTGCCCAGCAGCTGATGGCGGGGGTTCCGCCGCACGCTGCGGTGGGCGAGACGGTCGCGGCGGCACCGGTGCGCGCCCGCGGATATGTGAACGGCGTCTTGCGATCCCTCACTCGGCTCGGTCCCCCGTGGCCCGAGCCCGAGAGCCTGGCCGTCGCCCTGTCGTACCCCGACTGGCTCGTCGAACGCCTGGGCGACGAGCTCGGCGCCGAGGACGCCCACGCCGCGCTCGCGGCCGGGAACGAGCGCGGCGCACTGACGCTTCGTCCGAACATCCTCAGGACCGATGCCGACACGCTGACGGCCGAGCTGGTCGCGGCCGGAGCAGCGGTGACGCGCGGCAAGCTGGTCCCGGACGCCCTGATCGTCCGCGCCGCAGGCGACCCGGCCACGTTGCCCGCCGTGGCAAAGGGACGCGCGACACCCCAGGACCAGGGCAGCCAGGCCGTCGTCCTCTACCTGGATCCCCGGCCCGGGGAGCGGGTGCTCGACGTCGCCGCCGCGCCCGGCGGGAAGGCGACTGCCATCGGCGAGCGGGTGGGAAAGAAGGGTCGCGTCATCGCCGCCGACACCCAGGCGGGGCGGCTCCGGCTCGTCGGGCTCGCGGCGAGGCGGCTCCGGTTGTCGACGGTGGATCTCGTCGTCGCCGACGGCCGGCACCCGCCGGTGCGTGACGCGTCGTGCGACCGGGTCCTGGTGGACGCACCCTGCTCCGGGCTCGGCGTGCTCCGCCGCCGACCGGAAGCCCGGTGGCGCCTCGATCCGGACGCCATCGCCGGCCTGGCCGACCTCCAGGTCGAGCTGCTCGTCGCCGCCGCGAGCGCCGTGCGGCCGGGAGGCGTGCTCGTCTACGCCGTCTGCACCCTGACGAAGGCGGAGACGAGCGAGGTGGCGGCGCGAGCGCTCGAGCGCCTGGAGGGGTTCACGCCGCTCGAGCCTCCGAGCGCGCCGTGGCGTCCGTGGGGTGCCGGTGCGCTGCTCCTTCCGAGCACGGCCGACACCGACGGGATGTTCGTGCTCGGGTTGCAGCGGGGATCGAATCGGGCGTCCGGTGAGCTTCGGGTGGGCGTATAGCGTCGGATGCGATGACTTCGCACAAGATCGCCCCATCGATCCTGTCGGCCGACTTCGCATCGCTCGCCGACGACGTCGAACGCGTCGGCGAAGAAGCCGATCTGTTGCACGTCGACGTGATGGACGGTCACTTCGTCCCCAACCTCACGCTCGGACCGCCGGTGGTGAAGTCGCTGCGCAAGTGCACCGAGCTGTTCCTGGACTGTCACCTGATGGTCGACAATCCCGGTGTGCTCCTGGCCGACTTCGCGAATGCCGGTGCCGATCGGTGCATCGTGCACGTCGAGCTCGGTGATCCCCGACCCCTCTTCGACGAGCTCCGGAGGCTCGATGTCGGGGTGGGGCTCACCTTGAGTCCGGACACTCCGGTGGACGCGGTGCTCCCGTACCTCACGGAGATCGACCTACTGCTCGTGATGAGCGTGCGACCCGGTTTCGGCGGACAGGCGTTCATCCCCGAGGTGCTCGACAAGGTGCGCGCGGCGCGAAGCGCGATCGACGAGCAGGGACTGCCCGTCGAGATCGAGATCGACGGCGGCATCAACGTCGAGACCGCGCCGAGTGCTGCCGCTGCGGGCGTCGACATCCTCGTCGCGGGCAGCGCGGTGTTCCATGCCGACGATCCGGCCACGGCAGCGCGCGACATCCGCGCCGCGGCCTGGCCCAATGCCTGAGCCCGCGGCCAAGGACCTGCAGGCCAAGGTTCTCACCGTCTCGGACGGTGTCGCGGCGGGCACGCGTGAGGACCGGTCCGGCCGAGCCCTTGCCGAGCGGCTCCGGGCCGGGGGATACGTCGTGGTCGAGCAGCGGGTCAGTGCGGACGGCGTCGACGCCGTCGCCGACGTGCTGCGCGTGCTGACCGCCGGGTTCGCTGGTCTCGTGGTGACGACCGGCGGGACCGGGTTCGGCCCGCGCGACCTCACGCCCGAGGGCACGCGTGCGGTGATCGAGCGCGAGGCGCCCGGGCTGGCCGAGGCGATGCGCCGCGCCAGCGACGCCGACGGACGCGGCTTCGGGATGCTGTCGCGTGGGGTGTGCGGGGTCGTCGGAACCGCGTTGGTGTGCAATCTGCCGGGCTCGTCGTCGGGCGCGGTGGAGTGCCTCGAGTCGGTCCTCCCGGTGCTGCCCCACGCCCTCGACCTGCTCGCCGGGGGCCGCCCCCACTGACCTCCCGTCGTGAGAACTAGAACAGGTTCCATTTTGTGCCGCGATCCTGTACGATCGGGGGGACCACGAGTGAGCCCTCGGGGTTTGGGTGCAAGTCCCGACCGGCGGTAGCCGCTCACCGGGTGCTCGGCCTCATCAGGTCGTGCGCCACGGAGGGTGGGAGCCCGCGAGCCCACGGCAGCCAGCCGTGTGGTTGATCCGATGCGATGTCGGAGCCGACGGTGAGAGTCCGGATGGGAGAGGGCGCTCGGCGTGTGCGCCGTGGCGCGCGTGCCGAGGTGTTCCCCGAGGGCCTGCCCGCGTGCTAGGAGCAGGGCGGCCGACTTGGCGAACACGACGAGACCACCGGAGCTGATGCAGCGGGCGCTCGCGCTCGGCGACGCGGCCCGTCGTCGGACGGCGCCCAACCCCTGGGTCGGCTGCGTGATCGCTCGCGACGGCGTGATCGTCGGCGAGGGCGCCACGGAGCCGCCGGGCGGTCCGCACGCCGAAGCCGTGGCGCTCGCAGCCGCGGGCGACCGAGCCCGGGGGGCTACGGCATACGTGACCCTGGAGCCCTGCGGTCATCGGGGCCGAACGGGGCCGTGCACCGACGCGATGCGCGCCGCCGGCATCGAGCGAGTCGTGGTCGCACTCGAGGATCCCGACCCACGCGTGGGCGGCCGCGGTCTCGCCCGCTTGCGGGATGCAGGCGTCACCGTCGAGGTCGGGCTCGGTGCTGCCGACGCGACCCGTTCGCTTGCGCCGTACCTGCACCACCGCAACACCGGGAGCGCGAGCTGCCTCGTCAAGACCGCCACGAGTCTCGACGGCCGCGTCGCCGCCGCGGACGGCTCGTCGCAGTGGATCACCGGCGATGAGGCACGGGCCGACGCCCACGAGCTGCGCGCCGAATCCCAGGCGGTCGTGGTCGGTTCCGGCACCGCGCTTGCCGACAGACCATCACTGACCGTGCGCCTTGCTACCGATACGCCCGCCCGCCAGCCGCTGCGCGTCCTGCTCGACGCGCGTGGCCGCGTCCCGGCCGACGGACCACTCTTCGACACGACGCTCGCGCCCACGCTCGTGCTCACCACCGCGATGGTGCCCGGGCCCGCGCTCGACGCGTGGCGTGCCGCCGGGGCCAAGGTCGAGATCGTCGATGCCGCGCCCGACGGCGGCGGGGTCGACCTCGCCGCCGTGCTCGCGCTCCTGGGACGCGACGGCGTCCTCCAGGCCATGGTGGAAGGTGGGCCGACGCTGCACGGCGCACTCCTCGCCGCCGGGCTCGTCGATCGTGTCGTCGCCTTTGTCTCCGGCGCCGTCCTGGGCCGCGAAGGCCGTGCCATGTTCGCCGGGCCTGGTCCACTCACGTTGGGCGACGCCCCGCGCTTGGAGCTCCTCGACGCGCAGGTGCTCGGCCCCGACGTGCGGCTCGAGTACCGGAATGCTCGTCACGGCTCGGGGAGCAGCTGATGTTCACGGGCATCATCGAGGAGCTCGGCACCGTGCGTGCGGTGCGGCACCACGACGGCGGGGCGCGCATCGAGATCGTGGCGTCCACCGTGCTCGAGGATGCCACCATCGGCGCATCGATCGCCGTGAACGGCTGCTGCCTCACCCTCATCGAACAGGGTGACGGCTGGTGGGCGGCCGACGCCCAGGGCGAGACGCTCGACCGGACCACCGTCGGGTCCCTTGCCCCGGGGGATCCGGTGAACCTCGAACGCCCGGTACGGCTGGCCGACCGGCTGGGTGGCCATCTCGTCCAGGGCCACGTCGACGGGGTCGGCACCGTGGTCGAGCGTGCCCCCGAACCCGATGGCGCGACGCGCCTGGCGGTGGAGATGCCGGACGGTCTCGCCCGCTACGTCGTCGAGAAGGGCTCGGTGACGGTCGACGGTGTGAGCCTCACCATCACCGGCACCCGCCGACGCGACGGCGCCGATCGGTTCGGCGTCGCGCTCGTCCCGCACACCCTCGCGATGACCACACTGGGCGGGCGAGCGCCGGGCGACACGGTCAACCTCGAGGTCGACATCCTCGCCAAGTACGTGGAACGACTCCTCGTGCCCGAACTGCCTGATTCCAGAGAGCCTGATTCCAGAGAGCCTGATTCCAGAGAGCAGGAAGCCTGATGCCCTTCACCAAGATCGAGAACGCGATCGCGGCGATCGAACGTGGCGAGTTCGTGATCGCCGTCGACGACGCCGACCGGGAGAACGAGGGCGACCTCATCATGGCCGCCGAGCGGGTCACGCCCGAGGCGATGGCGTTCATGATCCGCCATACGAGCGGTGTGATCTGCCTGCCCCTCGAGGGTGAGCGCTGCGACGCGCTGCAACTGCCCCTGATGGTCGCGAACAACACCGAGGCCCAGCGCACCGCGTTCACGGTCTCGGTCGACGCCCGCGTCGGTACGTCCACCGGCATCTCGGCTGCCGACCGCGCCGCGACCGTGCACGCGCTGATCGATCCCGGGACCCGTCCCGACGACCTGGCGCGTCCCGGGCACATCTTTCCGCTGCGGTACCGCGAAGGGGGTGTGCTCAAGCGCGCTGGTCACACCGAAGCCGCGGTCGACCTCGCTCGGCTTTCCGGCGGCTACCCCTCGGGGGTCCTGGCTGAGATCACCAACGACGACGGCACGATGGCGCGCCTCCCCGAACTCGAGAAGTTCGCGGCGGAGCACGACTTGCAGCTCATCTCGATCGCGGACTTGATCCGGTACCGACGTCACCGGGAGAAGCTGGTCCGGCGAGTGTCGGAGGCGCGGATCCCGACGCGCCACGGTGACTTCACTGCGTACGTGTTCGAGAGCCTCCTCGACGGCGTCGAGCACCTCGCGTTCGTGCGCGGCGAGATCTCCGCGAACCAAGACGTTCTGGTCCGGGTGCACTCCGAGTGCCTCACGGGAGACGTCTTCGGCTCGCTCCGCTGCGACTGCGGCGTGCAGCTCGACGTCGCGCTCGAGCGGGTCGCGATCGAGGGCAGGGGGGTTGTCGTCTACCTCAGGGGGCACGAGGGTCGCGGCATCGGGCTCGGCCACAAGCTGCGGGCGTACACGCTCCAGGACGACGGGCGCGACACGGTCGAGGCGAACGTCGAGCTCGGCTTCCCGGCCGACTCCCGGGAGTACGGCATCGGTTCGCAGATCCTTGTCGACCTCGGCGTCAGCACGATGCGCCTGATGACCAACAATCCCTCCAAGTACGGGGGTCTCGAGGGCTACGGTCTGGAGATCATCGAGCGGGTCCCCCTGCACGTCGAGCCCAATGAGGAGAACATCTCCTACCTTCGGGCCAAGCAGGAGAAGATGGGTCACCTGCTCGACCTGGGTGAGGCCCAGGTCTGACGAGCAGGTCTGACGAGCAGGTCTGACAGGCAGGTCCAGGGGATCAAGATGGGTGACTACGCGCCGACCGACGCGGAGCTCGACGCGAGCGACATGGCGCTCGCCGTCGTGGCAGGTCGTTTCAACGCCCACATCACGACGCGTCTCGTGGAGGGCGCGTGTGACGCCCTCCAGCGGTACGGACTCGCAGGCGACGTCCCGGTGTACTGGGTGCCGGGAGCGTTCGAGATCCCGCTGGCCGCGAAGTGGCTTGCCACCTCGGGCTCAGTGGACGCCGTCATCTGTGTCGGGGCGGTGGTTCGGGGCGACACTCCGCACTTCGAGTACGTGTCCGGGCCGTGTGCCGACGGCTGCGCCCGCGTCGCCCTCGACTCGGGTGTCCCGATCGCATTCGGTGTGCTGACGACGAACGACGAGCAGCAGGCGCTCGACCGGTGTGGCGGGCGTGAGGGCAACAAGGGTGCAGAGGCGGCGGCGACGGCGGTCGAGATGGTCGCGCTGCTGCGCCGACTTCCAGCGCCGACACGCAGTGAGGGGCCCGATGCCCGGGGAGGCGGCCGGTGCTGACGATCGTGCTGCCGAAGGGGTCACTCGAGCGGGCGACCCTCCAGCTGTTCGAGGACGCTGACCTCGCGGTCCAGCGCTCGTCAGAGGTCGACTACCGCGCGTCGATCGAAGATCCGCGTGTCGCCGACGTTCGCATCCTGCGCCCCCAGGAGATCCCGCGATACGTGGCCGAGGGTCGCTTCGACCTCGGGGTGACCGGGCGCGACTGGATCGAGGAGACCGGAGCCGACGTCGTGTCCCTCACCGAGCTCCACTACTCGAAGGCGACCGCCCGCCCAATCCGAGTGGTGCTCGCGGTTGCCGCCGACTCGCCGGCGCAGGGGATCGCAGACCTCCCGGCCGGCGTGCGCGTGCACACCGAGTACCCCCAGATCACCACGCGGTACTTCGCAGAGCACGGGATCGACGCGGAGGTTCACCTGTCGTACGGCGCGACCGAGGCGAAGGTGCCCGACATCGCCGACGCGATCGTCGAGATCACCGAGACCGGTCGCGCCCTGCACGCGGCGGGCCTCAAGATCCTCGAGACGATGCTCGTCTCGCATACCGAGCTGGTGGCGAACCCGGTCGCGTTCGCCGACCCCGAGAAGCGGCTTGCGATGGAGCAGCTCCAGGTGCTCCTCACGGGTGCACTCGAAGCACGTGGGCGAGTCCTCCTCAAGCTCAACGTCGACGCGGCGAACCTCGATGCGGTGATCGGGTTGCTCCCGGCCCTTCGATCCCCGACGGTGTCCGAGCTCTTCGGCGGCGACGGATTCGCGGTCGAGACGGTCGTGGCGAAGAGCGAGATCAACATCCTCATCCCGGCGCTCAAGGAGCTCGGAGCGACAGGGATCATCGAGCTCCCGATCGCGAAGATCGTCCACTGATCTTGTGTGGCGGATGGTCGTCGGCCGGGTGACCTCGTGCAGCCGAAGATCGTGCGCCTCGTGACCGCCGTACACGAGGGCCGGGTGGTGGCCTTCGACGCCCACCGCGGGCTCGGCGTCGTCGAGGACCGCGACGGCACGCGCTACGACTTCCACTGCGTGCTGATCGCCGACGGGAGCCGCTCGGTGCCCATCGGCGCCGCGGTCCGCTACAGCGTCGTACCCGGCGCGCTCGGCCGGTGGGAAGCGGGCACGATCGCCACGGTTCCTCCCGCCTAGGACCGGCCCTCTAGGAATCGGGGCTCCCACCGGACACCTGCACGAACGCGAGGCGCAGCTGCGACAGTGCATCGCGTAGCGGCGCCTCGTTCTCCCCGAGGCGATGCCCGACACCGTCGAGGAGCGCGGCCATGGCGTCGATCGCCAGTCCCGCTTCGTCGAGCCGGACGGAGGCGCCGGCCTCGGGCGTCAGGTGCAGCACCGCCAGCTGCCAGAGCCCGATGGCGTGGTTGGCCACGAGATCCGCCACCGATGTGCCGGCCAGCTCGGCCCGTACCCGGCGGAGCTCCTCGGCGACCTCTTGGTCGGGGGCTGCCTGGTCGGGGGCTGCCTGGTCGGGAGCTGCCTGGTCGGGAGATGCCTCGCCGGCTCCCGCTGGGTCAGGCCCCGGCACGGGCTCCCCGCCGGAAGGTGTCCAGAGACTGCTCACGCTGGTATCCTCGCGCTCAACAACCGAATGTGGGAAGCGGGGCCCTCGGCCCGGGCGTGCTGTCCGGATCGTACGGCTCCCACCCGGCCGGATCTCGGCCTCCGCGGAGCACCATGCCGCGGGGACCTCCAGACACCGAGTCCGGGTCCGTCTCGAACGCACTGCCGGTCGTCCGGTGGTGCACCAGATGGCGGACGCTTCCCGCGTCCGCCATCTTCGCGTCCGGGGAACCCCGGGGGCGGCATTGCCGAGCGACGAGGTGCACTGATCGCCACCGAAGAAACCAGGATCAACGATCGGATCCGGTCCCGCGAGGTCCGCCTGATCGACGAGAACGGTGGCCAGATGGGCGTCGTGGCTCTGCCCGATGCCCTCGCAGCCGCCCGGGAGCGTGAGCTCGACCTGGTCGAGGTCGCTCCCGATGCAAGTCCTCCCGTGTGCCGGATCATGGATCACAACCGACACAAGTACGAGGAGCAGCAGCGCAAGAAGGAATCGCGGAAGAAGGCGACGCAGGTCGTCGTCAAGGAGATGAAGTTTCGCCCCAAGATCGATGTGCACGACTACACGACCAAGATGCGTCACGTCGAGCGCTTCCTCGCCGAGGGACACAAGGTCAAGCTCACGATCATGTTCCGTGGTCGTGAGATGGCCCACCCGGAGCTTGGGTTGCGCATCCTGGAGCGGATCGCCGAAGAAGTGAACGAGATCGCCATGGTCGAGTCCTCGCCCCGCCAGGACGGGCGCAACATGACGATGGTGCTGCACCCACTCAAGAAGAGCGCCCGCAAGCCCAAGCCCGCAGAGACCGCGGCGCCGGCCGGCGGGGCCGAGTCGACTGGAGCAACCTGATGCCGAAGATGAAGACCCACCGGGGTGCAGCGAAGCGCTTCAAGGTGACGGGCACCGGCAAGATCCGTCGTCGCAAGCAGTACCGGTCGCACCTCCTCGAGAAGAAGCCGAGCAAGCGCACCCGTCGCCTCGCTCGGGGGTCGGAGGTTCTCGGCAAGGACAAGAAGCGGGTCGAGCGGCTGCTCGGCCGCGCCTGAGGCACCCCGCCTGTCCGTACCAGCGGGTCCGTCCGGACCCGAGACGCACTGATCCCTCTCACACGACCAGCCAGACCAGGAGCACACCGCCATGGCACGCGTCAAGCGTTCCGTTCATTCCAAGAAGCGTCGTCGCGCCATCCTCGAGGCAGCGGAGGGCTACTCCGGTTCCCGGAGTCGCCACGTCCGCAAGGCCAACGAGCAGGTCATGCACTCGGGCAACTACGCCTACCGCGACCGTCGGGCCCGCAAAGGTGAGTTCCGTCGGCTGTGGATCGTGCGCATCAACGCCGCGTGCCGCGAGCACGACATGTCGTACTCGCGCGTCGTGGCCGGCCTCAAGGTTGCCGACATCGAGGTCGATCGCAAGATCCTCGCCGACCTCGCAGTGCGCGACCAGGCCGCGTTCGGCGCACTCGTCGGTGCCGCCCGTGAGGCCCTCGAGGCCGCTTGACCGACGTACTGGGTCCTCGTCACGCCGAGGTCCAGCGGCTGCGTGCACTGCTGCGCGATCGCCGCACCCGGAGCGCGGAGCGTGCGTTCGTGCTCGAAGGACCGCGTGTTGTCGACGGTGCGCTCGACCGCGGTGCCCGACTCGACGCGATCTATCTCGGGAGCGGCGCGATGCGCGCGTTCGCGCCGCTCGTGCAGCGAGCGGTCGCGACCGGAGCGCGCGTCGCCGAGCTCAAGGAGGGGGTGCTCGAGAAGCTGGGTACCACCCGTACGCCTCAACCGGTGCTTGCCGTCGCGTCGATCACTCCCCGCTCACTCGATGACTTGGCGACTCGCGGCACCCTGCTCGTGACCGTCGACCTCGGGGATCCGGGGAACCTCGGCACGATCATCCGCAGCGCCGAGGCGGCCGGAACGGCGGGCGTCGTTGCCTGCGGGAACTCGGTCGACCTCTACAACCCCAAGGTCGTACGGTCGAGCGCAGGTGCGATGTTCGGGACTGCCACATTCGGGACGGTGGTCGTGGAACAAGGTGATCCGATGGCGACACTCGAGGAGCTCGGTCGGCGGGGCTGGCGTCGACTCGGTGCCAGCGCCGATGGTGGCGAGCCGTACGACGAGGTGGATCTCGTCGACGCGTGTGCGCTCGTGGTCGGCAACGAGGCCCGTGGTCTGGGGCCCGAGCTCGACGACTGCCTCGACGGATCCGTCACCATCCCGCTGAATCCCCCGGCCGAGTCGCTGAACGTGGCGATGGCAGCCACGGTCGTGTGCTTCGAGGCGGCTCGCCAGCGACGAGCCGCCGGGGTGGCGCCGTGACGCTCGACGAGATGCGCGCCGCACTCGACGACGCGCTCCGTGGCGCCCGGGCTGCGATCCCCGGCGCGGGCGACGTTGGTGCGCTCGATGAGCTGCAACGCTCGTTGGTGGGCAAGCGGTCGGCCGCCGCCGCGGCCAAGGAAGCGATCAAGGGTCTCGCGGCGGATGAGCGGCCCGCGGCCGGACAAGCCCTCGGGGCCTACAACGCCGCAGTCGCAGAGCTGATCGATGCCCGGCGGGGTGACCTCGCGAGCCTGGCGGCGCTCGAGGGCCATGTCGTCGACCTCACCCTCGGCGGCCACGGCCGCGTGCGAGGTCACCTGCACCTCATCACACAGGTGCAACGCGAGCTCGAAGACATCTTCACGGGTCTTGGCTACCGCGTGGCCGAAGGGCCCGAGGTAGAGGACGACTGGCACAACTTCGAAGCGTTGAACATCCCGCCGGCGCATCCCGCTCGCTCGATGCAGGACACGTTGTACGTCGCGCTCGGTGCCGACGAGCAGGTGATGCTGCGAACGCACACCTCGCCCGTACAGATCCGGACGATGGAGTCCCAGGTTCCACCCATCTACGTCGTGGCACCGGGTCGCACGTACCGCAACGAGACGCTCGACGCTCGACACTCGCCGGTCTTCCACCAGATGGAGTGCCTCGCGGTCGACCGCGGGCTCACGATGGCCGACCTCTTCGGCACGATCGAAGCATTCGCCAAGCGCCTGTTCGACGACGACTCCGTGCGCACGCGCTTTCGTTCGGACTTCTTCCCGTACACCGAGCCATCGGCCGAGCTCGCGGTGAGCTGTGTGTTCTGTCGAGGCGAGGGATGTCGCGTGTGCTCCCAGACCGGATGGATCGAGCTCGGCGGCTGCGGCATGGTCGACCCGAGCGTGTTCACCGCGGTGGGACTCGATCCCGAGGAGTGGCAGGGCTTCGCGTTCGGGTTCGGACTCGAGCGGATCGCCATGATCCGCTGCGGCATCGACGAGATCCGGACGTTCTTCGACAACGACGTCCGATTCCTGGCCCAGTACTGAGATGCCTGATACCGAGAAGGCCGACTGATGCGCGCGCCCCTCTCGTGGATCCGCGACTTCACGCCGGCCGACGCGCCCATCGACGAGCTCGTTGCCTCACTCAACCAGCTCGGCCTCGAGGTCGAGGGCGTCGAGGAGCCCGGGCGCGAGGTTCTCGGCGTGCGTGTCGCACGCATCCTCGAGGTGGTCCCGCACCCCGACGCAGACCGGCTCCAGCTCGCCGACGTCGAGTTCGGAGACGGTACGGCTCGCGTCGTCTGCGGGGCGCCGAACATCGCGCCGGGCATGCTCGTTCCGTTTGCCCCGAGCGGCGCTTCGCTCCCGGGGGGCTTCACGCTCGAGCGCCGCAGGATCCGCGGCCAGGAGTCCGACGGCATGCTCTGTTCGGCGAAGGAGCTGGGACTCGGCGACGACCACCGCGGGATCATGGAGCTCGACTCGGCGTCGCCGCTCGGTGCCGACGTGCGTTCGGTTCTCGACCTCGACGATGTCGTGTTCGATCTGGCGGTCACGCCGAACCGTCCCGACGCGATGTGCATCGTCGGAGTCGCGCGCGAGCTCGCGGCACAGCTTGGCCAGCCGCTGACGATCCCGGAACCGGTCGTCGCCACCGACCAGGGCGTCGCGTCCCCTGCTTCGTTGGGCGTGTCGATCGAGATCGAAGCGCCTGACCGTTGCCCTCGCTACCTCGGGTGGGCCGCACGGGTGGCGATGGGGCCGTCGCCGGCCTGGCTCCAGCAGCGTCTTGTCAAGGCCGGGCTGCGCCCGATCAGCAACATCGTCGACGTCACCAACTACGTCTTGCTCGAACGCAATCAGCCCCTTCACGCCTTCGACCTGGGGCGGCTCGCTGGTCGTGGAATCGTCGTGCGGCTGGCGGAAGCAGGGGAGCGCATCACCACGCTCGACGAGCAGGAGCGCGTGCTCGACCAAGCCGATCTCCTGATCTGCGACGCCGAACGACATCCGCAGGCGATCGCCGGGATCATGGGTGGTGCCACGGCGGAGGTGAGCGCCGATACCACCGAGATCCTCCTCGAGGCTGCGTACTTCGAACGGATGGGGATCGCCCGCAGCTCCAAGCGCCTCAAGCTGCGCTCGGAGGCAAGCGCTCGGTTCGAGCGCGGCATCGATCCCGACGGTATGGCCGCGCATGCGGCGCGCGCGATGGAGCTGCTCGTCGAGGTTGCCGACGCGCGGGTCGCGCCGGACGCAGTCGACGACTACCCGCGTCCGTTCACGCGACCCCGAATCGCGCTCCGTACCACGAAGGTCAACGGCGTGCTGGGCACCGATCTCACCGACACCGCCGTCATCGAAGCGCTCTCGCCGCTCGGGATCGAGGTCGCCGGCGCGGGCGACGAGCTCGAAGCCGTCCCTCCGAGCTTCCGTCCCGACCTCGAGCGCGAGATCGACCTGGTCGAGGAGGTGGCCCGTCGTATCGGCTTCGACGCGATCGGGCGAACGGTACCCAAGCCGCGCACGCAGGTGGGCGCGCTCACCCGCATCCAGCGTGATCGGAGGCTTGTCGCCGATGCACTCGTCGGTGCGGGGGCGCTCGAGACGATGACGCTCCCCCTCGTCGCCCCGGGTGCACTCGAGGGGCTCGGCCTCGGGACCCCAGTGTCGCTGGCGAATCCATTGCGGGCCGAAGAGTCGGTCCTTCGCACCACGCTGCTCCCGGGGTTGGTCGCGGCCGCCGCCTTCAACGCCGCCCGCGGCCAGCCCGACGTCACGCTCTTCGAGATGGGCACCGTCTTCTTCGCTCCGACGCCAGGCAGCATGCTCCCCGACGAGCACGAGATGGTGGGCGCGGTGGTCGCGGGAACGGTGCGCCGCCGTCCCGTCGAGGACGATCGTCTGGTCGACGTCTATGACGCCACCGACCTCGTGCAGGTGATCGCTGACGCGCTCGGGTGCACCGAGCTCGAGTTCACCGCCGGGGCCGGGCCGGGCTGGCACCCACTGCGCGCCGCCCGGATCACCGTGGCCGGCGAGGCGGTCGGAGCGGTCGGAGAGCTCGCTCCGCAGATCGTGGTGGCGGCCGGCCTCGGCGGCCCCGTGGTTGCCTTCGAGGCCGACCTGGGGGCGCTGAGTGCCTCACCCCGCCACGTCCTCGGCTTCACGGTGCCGTCGCCGTTCCCCCCGTCGGCGGTTGATCTCGCCTTCGTCGTCGAGGAGTCGGTGCCCGCTGGCGCGATCGCGGCCACGCTGCGCGCCACGAGCGCAGACCTGCTCGAGGACCTCCGGATCTTCGACGAGTTCCGGGCCGACGCGCTCGGGGCGGGTCGCCGCAGTCTGGCCTTCTCGCTGCGGTACCGGGCGCCCGATCGCACGCTGACCGATGCCGAGGTCGGTGAGCTCCGTCAACGGGCGATCGACGCGGTGCTCGCGGCCCACGGAGCCACGCTCCGCAGCTGACCAGGTCGGAGAGGAGCGCATCACTATGCAGCTCTGTGTATACTGCCCCTATGGACTCTCGAGCGACCGTCGTGGGCGGGTCGGGCTACGTGGGAGCCGAGCTGTTGCGCCTGCTGGCCGGACACCCCGAGATCGAGGTCGTCTCGGTCACGGCGGGCGCCAACGTCGGCGGGTCCGTCGCTGCCCTCTACCCCTCGCTCGCGCCGGCGTACCCACACCTCGAGTACGAAGCGTTCGACCCGGGGGCGCTCGACGGGATCGATGTCGCCTTCCTCGCGCTGCCGCACGGTGAGTCCCAGCGTCTCGTGCCCGACCTCATCGGCCGGGTGGACCATGTCGTCGACCTCGCGGCGGACTTCCGCCTCTCGGCCGAGCGCTACGAGGAGTGGTACGGAGAGCCCCACGCAGCTCCGGAGTTGATCGGGAGCTTCGCCTACGGACTCCCCGAGCTGTTCCGCTCGCATCTCGCACCCGAGAGCCACGTCGCGGCGCCGGGTTGCTACCCGACCGCCGCCGCGCTCGCGCTCGCGCCGTTGCTCGCCGGGGCGGTGGTGGAGCCCTCGGGCATCGTGGTCGACGCGATGTCGGGTACGTCCGGCGCCGGTCGCAGGCCGGTCGCCGAGCAGCTCTTCGCCGAGGTGAACGACGACGTGGTGGCCTACGGCTTGCTCACACATCGCCACACGGGGGAGATCGAGCATGCGCTCGAGCACGTCCACGGTCGCCCGGTGCAGGTGCTGTTCACGCCGCACCTCGTTCCCATGGCGCGCGGCATCCTGGCGACGTGTCACGCGCGACCTGCCGTGAGCGATCTCACCAGCGGAAGACTGCTCGACCTGTACCGTGAGTACTACGCGCACGAGCCCTTTGTCGTCGTCCACGAGCGTTCACCGCGCACGAAGAGCACCTTCGGTTCGAACGCATGCCACGTGACGGTGCGTTATGACGCAAGGACCGACTCCGTGCTCGCGCTCGCCGCCATCGACAACCTGGTGAAGGGCGCCGCGGGCCAGGCCATCCAGTCGTTGAACCTCGTCCTCGACCTGCCCGAGACGACGGGGCTCCCCACCCTGGGGATCATGCCGTGAGCATCACCGCCGTCCCCGGGTTCGACGCGGCCGGAGTCGCATGCGGGGTGAAGCCTTCGGGTGACCCAGACCTCGCGCTCGTCGCGACCGCGGATCGTCAGCCGGTCGCCGCCGCCGGCGTCTTCACGACGAACATCGTGCGCGCGGCCCCGGTCCTCGTCTCACGCTCGCACCTCCAGAGCGGTCAGGCCGTGGCCGTCGTGCTGAACTCCGGGAACGCAAATGCGGCGACGGGTGAGCGCGGGCGCAACGACGCGCTGCGCATGTGCGAGCTCGTGGGCGGCGGACTGGGCTGTGAGACCACCGATGTGCTCGTGTGCTCCACGGGCCTCATCGGCATTCCGTTGCCGATGGTGCCGATCGAGAGCGGCGTCCCAACCCTCGTCGCGGCGCTCGGCGCCGACGAGGAGGCCGGTCACCGCGCGGCGGATGCCATCCTCACCACCGACACGGAACGCAAGGAGGCGCTCGCGGTTGCCGACGTCGCGGGTGGCCCGTCGTTTCGCGTGGGGGGCATGGCCAAGGGTGCGGCGATGCTGTCGCCGGCGATGGCCACGATGCTGGCCGTCCTCGTGACCGATGCTGTGGCTGAACCGGCCGCGCTGCACGGCGCGCTCGAGCACGCAGTACGCGACACCTTCAATTCGCTCCTCGTCGACGGTTCGCGCAGCACGAACGACACCGTGCTCCTGCTCGCAGGCGGGGCTGCCGGCACGCCGGTGATCGGACCGGAGGGGCACGCGTACCACGCATTGGTCGAAGCAGTGACGGAGGTGTGCGACGACCTCGCGCTGGCCATGGCGGCGGACGCCGAGGGTGCGACCAAGCTGGCCACCGTGGTCGTCGCGGGCGCTCGGTCCGGCGAAGACGCACGACAGGCTGCGCGTGCGGTGGCGGCGAGCCAGCTCGTGCAGTGTTCGCTCTACGGAGCCGACCCGTATTGGGGCCGCGTGCTCTCGGAGCTCGGAGCGAGCGGTGCCTGGTTCGATCCCGAGCGCGTCGACATCGCCTACAACGGCATCACCATGTGCCGCGACGGGGTCGCGGCACTTCACGACGAGCGCGCGATCGAAGAGGTCATGGCGGGGCGCGAGATCACGATCACGTGTGACCTCAACCAAGGGATGGGCCGGGCTGCGGTGCGCTTCACCGACCTGTCCCACGCTTACATCGACGAGAACATGGGTACGTCGTGAGCGCGCCCAAGCCGGATGGTCGGGTGAGGGATGCGCACGGGAAGGCAGGCATCCTCGCCGAGGCCCTGCCCTACATCCGTGAGTTCACGGGCAAGACCGTCGTCGTCAAGTACGGCGGTCATGCCATGGACGATCCCGCCCTCGCCGAGCTGTTCGCCCAGGACGTCGTGCTGATGCGCCTCGTCGGGATGAACCCCGTCGTCGTCCACGGTGGCGGACCGCAGATCTGCGACCTCATGCGCCGGCTCGGGAAGGAGCCCGAGTTCGTCGACGGCCTGCGCGTCACCGATGCAGAGACGGTCGACATCGCGCGAATGGCGCTCGTGGGCAAGGTCAATCGTGACATCGTGACCTCCCTCAACTTGCATGGCTCGTATGCGATGGGACTGTCGGGCGAGGACGCCGGCCTCCTGCGGGTGGTCCCACGCGACCCTCGTCTCGGGTTCGTCGGTGACGTCAGTCGTGTCGACCCGGCTGTGCTCGAACGAGTGCTACGCGAAGAGCTGATCCCGGTCATCGCGACGATCGGCGTCGACGACACAGGCCAGGCGTACAACGTCAACGCCGACGCGGCGGCAGGGGCGATCGCAGCCGCGCTGCATGCCGAGAAGCTCGTCTACCTGACAGACGTCGCCGGGATCTACGAGGACTTCGGTGACGATTCCTCGCTGATCTCCGAGACCGATGTCGCAGGGCTCCAGCGGCTCCTGGGCGCGGGCAAGGTAGGGGAGGGCATGACCCCGAAGGTGCGCTCGTGCATCGACGCGCTCGAGCAAGGTGTGCATCGCGCCCACATCCTCGATGGCCGTGTCGCCCACGCGCTGTTGCTCGAGTTCTTCACCCGCGAGGGTGTCGGCACGGTGATCGACCAGCGCGCTTCAAGAAAGGGGTCTGCGGAGTGATGCCGGTCTTCGGCGAGGCGACGGCTTTCGAGACGCTCGTGAAGCTCGATGCCGACCACGGCATGCAGACCTACTCTCGTCAACCCGTCGCGTTCGTGCGCGGCGAAGGCAGCGTGCTGTGGGACAGCGAAGGCGTTCGCTATCTCGATTTTCTCTCCGGACTCGCAGTCACGTCACTCGGGCACGCTCACCCGGCGGTGGCCGCCGCGTTGGCAGAACAGGCCCACACGCTCCTGCACGTCTCGAACCTCTACTACAACGACCTGCAGCCGCGGCTGGCCGCGCGCCTCGACGCGCTCCTCGGTGGTGGTGGGCGCGTGTTCTTCGCCAACTCGGGCGCCGAGGCCAACGAGTGCGCGATCAAGCTCGCACGGCGCCACGGCCAGGCGAACGGCGGGGCGCAGCGCCACGAGATCGTCGCAGCGTACGGCTCGTTCCACGGGCGCACGCTGGCCTCGCTCGCCGCTACCGGGCAGCCGCAGAAGCATGAAGCGTTCCAGCCGTTGCCCCCGGGGTTTCGTCATGTCCCCTTCGGGGATCTCGACGCGTTGACCGGCGCCCTCGACGGACGCGCGTGCGCAGTGCTGCTGGAGGCCGTCCAGGGTGAGGGTGGGGTCCAGCCCGCGCCCGAGGGGTACCTCATGGGCGTTCGGGCCCTCTGTGACGAACGCGAGGCGCTCCTGATCGTCGACGAGGTCCAGACGGGCCTCGGGCGTACGGGACGCTGGTTCGGTTTCGAGCACTCCGGGGTGCGTCCCGATGTGGTCACCTTGGCGAAGGCACTCGGCAACGGCGTCCCGATCGGGGCGTGCTGGGCGAGCGACGACGTCGCGCCTGCGCTGCGTGTCGGCGATCACGCGGCGACGTTCGGCGGGCAACCGCTCGCAGCGAGCGCCGCGTTGGCGGTGCTCGACGTGATGGAAGCCGCTGACGTCCCGGCCCTGGCCGCCGCCGCCGGCGAACGGCTCACCGTCGCGCTCGAGGCGCTTCCCGGTGTCGCGGCCGTGCGTGGGCTCGGCTTGCTCCTCGCGGCCGAGCTCGAGGCGGGCCTCGATGCCGTCGCCATCGCGCTCCGATGCCTCGAAGCCGGTCTGGTGGTGAACGCGGTCACCTCGACCGCATTGCGGCTGGCACCGTCGTTGCTCGTGACCGACGACGAGATCGACGAAGCCGCCGCGATCCTGGCCACGGTCCTGCTGTCGATGCTGGAGGAAGTCCGATGACGAGCGCGGCGGGTGCGTCCCGCTTCTTGGAGGTCGACGACATCGACCCGAGCCAGCTCACGATGCTGCTCGAGCGCGCCGCCTCTTGGAAGGCCCACCCGAGCGAGGTGCCCGATCTGCTCGCGGGGCACGGCGTCGCGCTCGTGTTCGAGAAGCCGAGCGCGCGCACGCGCACCTCGACCGAGATGGCGGTGTTCACACTCGGCGGCCATCCGATCTACATCCGCGGCGAGGAGGTCGGTTTCGGCGAACGCGAGCCCGTGGAAGACGTCGCGCGCACCCTCGCGTCCTACTGCGCGCTCATCGCGGCGCGCGTCTTCGACCACGCGACCCTCGAGAGCATGAGTGGTGCAGTCACGGTGCCGGTGGTGAACCTCCTGTCTGACCGGGCCCATCCGTGTCAGGCGCTCGCCGACCTGCTGACGCTCCGTGAAGTGCTCGGTGGCATCGAAGGCCGGAGGCTCGCCTACGTCGGTGATGGCAACAACGTCGCGGCGTCGCTGGCGTTCGGTGCGGCGCTCTCGGGGCTCGAGCTGGTCGTCACCTCCCCTCCGGGTTTCGAGCTCGACGACGACGTGGTCGAGCGCGCCCGGAACCTCGGCGGCACGGTCGAGCTCGTCTCGGACCCCTACGAGGCGGTCCGGGGCGCTGACGCCCTCTACACGGACGTGTGGACGTCGATGGGCCAGGAGTCCGAGACCGAAGCGCGCCGGGTCGCATTCGCGGGGTACCGCGTCGACGCAGGCCTGCTGGCGGCGGCCGGGCAGGATGCCGTTGTGCTGCACTGCCTACCCGCGCATCGGGGCGAAGAGATCACCGCGCAGGTACTCGACGGTCCCCGGTCGGTCGTGTGGCAGCAAGCCGAGAATCGGATGCACGCGGTGCGATCGCTCATCGCGCTGCTCCTCGAGGGAGGTGCATGACGTGTCGACCCTCGGCAAGCCACAACGCCAGCACCGCATCGCCCGCCTCCTCGAGGACCAGGCTGTCTCGAGCCAGGCCCAGCTCGTCGAGCTGCTCGCCGCCGACGGCGTCGTCGCCACGCAGGCGACCGTCAGTCGCGACCTCGAAGAGCTCGGCGCGGTGAAGGTCAGGATCCCCGGCGGCGCGATGGCGTATGCGATCCCGGAGCACGCGAAGGAACGCCCGGCGCCAGACGACCACCTGCGCCGCGTGATGGGGGAGTTCGTCGTGGAGGTGGGTCACAGCGCGAACCTGGTGGTGTTGCGCACGCCACCGGGCTCGGCGCACGTCATCGGCTCGGCACTGGATCGCGCCGGCCTGCCCGATGTGCTGGGCACCGTCGCCGGCGACGACACCCTGATCCTCGTCTGCTCCGAGCAGGCCGGTGGCGCGAAGGTTGCCGCTGAGCTCGCGTCGTTGGCCGGTCTCTAGGAAAGAAGAAGCAGGACGTCATGGCGAAGAGGGTGGTGCTCGCGTACTCCGGCGGGTTGGACACGTCGGTTGCGGTGCGGTGGATCCGTGAAGAGTGGGGGATGGAGGTCGTCGCGCTCGCGGTCGACGTCGGCCAGAGCGCGGATGACGACTGGGAGACGATCCGCCGGCGCGCGCTCGCGGCCGGTGCCATGGAAGCCGTGGTCGTCGACGCGAAGGCGGAGTACGCCCAGGACTACTGCCTCCCTGCGCTTCGAGCGAACGCGCTCTACGAAGGGAAGTATCCGCTCGTCTCGGCACTGTCGCGTCCGGTGATCGTCAAGCACCTGGTCGCCGCGGCTCGTGAGTACGGTGCCGATGCGGTCGCGCACGGGTGCACCGGGAAGGGCAACGACCAGGTGCGCTTCGAGGTCTCCACACGAGCGCTGGCGCCGGACCTCGAGGTGCTGGCTCCGGTACGAGTGTGGGGCTTCACCCGTGAGGACTCGATGGACTACGCGGCCAAGCACGGCATCCCGATCAAGGTGCGCAAGGACAACCCGTACTCGATCGACGAGAACCTCTGGGGCCGGGCGATCGAGTGCGGCGCCATCGAGGACCCGTGGGTCGCCCCGCCGCAGGAGCCCTACGCCCTGACGACTGACCCGTCACAGGCCCCTCGAGACCCCTGGGAGCTGGTGATCCGCTTCGAGCGGGGCGTGCCCGTCTCGCTCGACGGGACGGCGATGCCGCTCCACGAGCTCGTCGGCGAGGTCGGCCGGTTGGTCGGCGGCTATGGCTGGGGGCGCCTCGACATGGTCGAGAACCGCCGGGTGGGGATCAAGAGCCGCGAGGTCTACGAGTGCCCGGGCGCGCTGGCGTTGATCCTCGCGCACGCGGATCTCGAGTCGATCACGCTCGAGCGGGACTTGATGCGCGAGAAGGCACGGCTGGAGCCTCGCTACGCGGAGCTCGTGTACGACGGGCTGTGGTTCTCGCCGCTGCGTCGCGCGCTCGACGCGTTCGTCGACGACTCGCAGCGCCCGGTGACGGGCGAGGTGCGATTGCGGCTCGAGCCGGGACGCTGCTTCGTGACCGGGCGCCGCGCCGATGCCGGGTTGTATGACTACGAGCTCGCTACGTACGAAGCTGCGGACGCGTTCCGCCACGAGGACGCGGCGGGCTTCGTTCGCCTGTGGGGCCTCGGGCTCGAGACCATCGCCCGCAAGCAGGGGCCACCTGATGCCTGACGCGCCTGACGTGCCTGACGGGCCGACCGGGCAGCCGCTCTGGCACGGCCGCTTCGCGGACGGCCCGAGCGACGAGCTTCTCGCGTTCACGGTCAGCCTCGGCTTTGATCGTCGGCTCGCGCGCGACGACCTCGAGGGCTCTCGCGCGCATGTCCGCATGCTCGGTGCCGTCGGGCTGCTCGACGACGCTGACGTCGCTGCGGTGTTGGTTGCGCTCGACACGGTCGAAAGCGAGCTAGCCGAGAACTGTTTCGTCTTCGTGCCGACCGACGAGGATGTGCACACTGCGATCGAGCGTCGCGTCATCGAGATCGCGGGCGATGCCGGGGCCCGGTTGCACACGGGGAGGAGTCGCAACGACCAGGTCGCGACGGATCTTCGTCTCTGGGTGCGCAGGGCAGGTCGCGATGCCGCGTCGCGTACGCACAGCTTTCAGGAGACCCTGCTGCGCCTCGCTGAGGAATGCGGAGGTGACGCGTACCTCCCCGGATACACGCACCTCCAGCGTGCACAGCCCGTGCTGCTCGCACACCATCTGCTCGCGCACTTCTGGGCGCTGGCCCGCGACGTCGAGCGTTGGCGTGACGCCCTGGCCCGGGCCGACGTATCGCCGCTCGGTGCGGGTGCGCTCGCCGGCTCGAGCCTGCCGATCGACCCGGACCACACGGCGCAGGCACTCGGGTTCGCCCGCCGGTTCGAGAACTCCATCGATGCGGTGTCCGACCGCGACTTCGTCGCCGAGGCGCTGTTCGTGCTCGCACTCGAACAGGTCCACCTGTCGCGTCTCGGTGAGGAGATCGTGCTCTGGGCGAGCGACGAGTTCGCGTTCCTCGGGCTCGCCGACTCGCACAGCACCGGATCCTCCATGCTCCCGCACAAGAAGAACCCCGACATCGCCGAGCTGGCGCGCGGCAAGGCCGGTCGGGTGATCGGAGACCTCACGGGCTTCCTCGCCACCCTCAAGGGGCTTCCGCTCGCCTACAACCGGGACCTCCAGGAGGACAAGGAGCCGTTGTTCGACGCGGTGGAGACGTGCGCGTTGAGCCTGAGCGCGCTCCAGGGTCTCCTGGAGACGGCGACGTTCAACTTCGAGGCCATGCGCGCCGCGGCCGACGAGCCGGCGACCGCCGCGACCGACCTTGCCGAGCACCTCGTCCGGGGAGGGACCCCGTTCCGCGAGGCGCACGCGATCGTGGGGAACCTGGTACGTCAGTCCGCAGAGCGCGGCGTCCCCCTCGAGGAGCTGGTCATGACCGAGCCCCGCCTGGGGCCGGACGCACTCGCTCTGCTCGAGCCCGGCGAAGCCGTCCGGCAACGCACGACGCCAGGCGGCGGGGGACCGGATGCGCTCGGTGCCCAGCTGAGCGCAGCGCGCGCGTGTCTCGTCGAGCAGCTGACGTGGCTGGAAGGCTGAACGTCGCCACGCTCCCGCGTGCGTTCTACGACAGGGACGGGCGCTCGCTCGCGCCCGAGCTCCTGAACAAGCTGCTGGTGCACGACGACCCCGAGGCCGGGCGTCTGGCGGTCCGGATCGTCGAGGTCGAGGCCTACGCCGGTGCCGAGGACGCCGGCAGCCATGCGTACCGCGGGCCAACCCCGCGTACCGAGACCATGTTCGGTGCACCCGGTCATCTGTACGTGTACTTCACCTACGGCATGCACTGGTGCGCGAACGTGGTCGCCGGGCCAAGGGGCAAGGCGAGCGCGGTCTTGTTGCGTGGGGGTGACCCCGTCGACGGGATCGATGCGATGCGCGATCGTCGCCCGGCTGCGAAACGCGATCGCGATCTGTGCTCGGGCCCGGCGCGCCTCGCCCAGGCGCTCGGGATCACCGGCGCCTTCGACGGGTCCGACCTCGTTCGTGGACCGCTCCGCATCCTCGACGACGGGGTGGCGCCGCCGGTCCACCCCGAGGTGAGCACACGCATCGGGTTGCGGACCGGACGCGGCCACGAGCATCCGTGGCGATGGTTCGTCACCGGCGATCCCAACGTCAGCCGCGCGCGGCCATCGCAGGGCTAGCGTCGATTTCGTGATGACCGGAGTAGGCGAGCGTCCCGAAGGGTCGGACCGGGCAACCCGGCCCGAAGCGAGCGCGACCAGGGTGCCGGCAGGCGAGCGTCCCGACGTGGCAGAGCAGGTACGAATCATCGGATCCGGCGCGGTCGACGTCGTCACGGAAGCCGACCTCGTGCGCAAGCTCGAACGCGGCACACCGCTTCGGGTGAAGCTCGGCATCGATCCGACGGCTTCGGACATCCACCTCGGATTCGCCGTGGTGCTCCGCAAGCTGCGGCAGTTCCAGGACCTCGGGCACACGGCGGTGCTGATCCTCGGTGACTTCACCGCGATGGTGGGCGACCCCTCGGGCCGCGCGGCCACCCGCCCGCGGCTCTCGAAGGCCGAGGTCGACGCGCACGCCGCCACGTACGTCGAGCAGGTCCAGCGCATCCTCATGCCCGAGCGCCTCGAGGTGCGCCGGAACTCCGAGTGGCTCGGCGCCATGGGCATCGAGGACGTGCTCCGCCTGACCGCCCGCATGACCGTGGCGCAGATGCTCGAGCGCGACGACTTCGCGAAGCGGTACCAGGGCGGAAAGCCGATCTCGGTCCTGGAGTTCCTCTACCCGCTGCTCCAGGGGTGGGACTCGGTCGTCGTCGAGGCCGACGTCGAGCTCGGCGGCACCGACCAGCTCTTCAACAACCTGGTGGGGCGCACCCTGCAAGCCCAGGAGGGCCAGGAGGGCCAGGTGGTGCTCACCACGCCGCTCCTGGAGGGCCTCGACGGGATCCAGAAGATGTCGAAGTCGCTCGGCAACTTCGTCGGGATCGCCGAGGCTCCGGCGGAGCAGTTCGGCAAGGTGATGTCGCTCCCCGACGATCTCATGGGTCGCTACTTCACGCTCACAACTGGGTGGCACCCCGACCGGGTCGGCGAGGTCACCGGCGCCCTCGCCGACGGCAGCCTCTCGCCGGTCGACGCCAAGCGCCTCCTCGCACGCACCGTCGTCGACCTGTACCACGGTGATGGGGCCGGCGCGGCCGCAGAGGCCGAGTTCGACCGGGTGTTCAAGGCCCACGTTGCACCGACGGACATCCCCGAGCACGCCCTCGATGTGTCCGAGGTCAGGGACGGGCGCATCGCCCTGGCCAACGTCCTGCGTCAGTCGGGCCTCGCGGCCTCGAACAAGGAGGCTCGGCGGTTGATCGCCCAGGGTGGTGTACGCCACGACGGCACCGTGGTCGCGGACCCGGACATGACGCTGGCACCCGACGAGCTCGACGGCGCGACGCTCCAGGTCGGGCGGCGGCGGTGGGTTCGCATCCGGAACGCGTGACCCGGGGATGCGTGACCCGAAGATCTCGCCCGAAATCCCTGGTTCCGGCTTGATCAGGTGGATCGGCCCCCATATACTTCCGAGTCCGCTCGAAGGCCGTCTCTGACGGGACCGCGAGCGCTTGATACGGACTACGGCCTCGCCTCAGTCACCTGCCCACCCGAGAACCCCTCAGCGGGAAGACCGGTTGGGCGGCGGAGTGGGTGCGGCGAACCGGTCCAACGTGAGGCTCTCGGCCGGTTGTCGGCGCGTGCCTCGCAGCAGCTCCTTGACAACGGAACAGTGACGCCATGTAAGTAAGCCAGTGCGGGCGTCCGCGACCGGTCGAGGCCTTCGGGCCTTGCTCGATTGCGGCTCGCCACAACGCAATTCCGCACGATCACGCAGTCGGATTCGTCCGGCAACGGGTGGTCGTGCATGTCGCCCGAGGAGCCAGCAGTGGTTCCGACGGCGGCTCTCCGATCGTCATCAGCTCCCTCGGCGTGGCTTCGGCCGCTCCGGGGAGACGGTGCTGATCTTAATGGAGAGTTTGATCCTGGCTCAGGACGAACGCTGGCGGCGCGCTTAACACATGCAAGTCGAACGAGAAGCTCGGAGCTTGCTCCGGGCGGAGAGTGGCGAACGGGTGAGGAAC
>JALHSW010000536.1 GCA_022865365.1 Acidimicrobiia bacterium
CCGCCGCCGCCCCGATCGGCGGCCCCGATGACGGTGTCGACGACTTCGGCATCGAGGCTGCGGCTCCGATCGACACCAAGCCCGCGGCCAAGACGGGTCCGAAGTCGAACGGCAAGGCCGACGCGAAAGTCGTCGCCTAGTCAGACGAGACGACCAGACAGCACGACCGAAGCGGTGACGGCGGGGGTTCCTCGACCCCCGCCGTTGCGCGTCCGGCCTCACGTCAGGCCGCGGACGAGGGCGGCGACGCCGGCGATCGCCGACAGGGCGAGCACCGCCGGACGGAGCCACCCGCCGTCGACGAACGGGTGGAGATGCTTGCTCGCCCAGAGGCCGAGGATCATGGCCGGGAGCAGCGCGAGCGCGAAGAGCACCTGATCGGTGTGGATCGTGCCCGCGGCCACGTAGCCGACACGGGAAAGGAACCCGCTGGCCGCGAAGAATGCCGCGATCGTGGGGCGGGCGATCGCGCCACGATGGTGTTGGAAGCGCAGGGCGATCGGCGGGCCGCCGATCGATGCCGCGGTCCCGAAGGTGTTGGACAAGAAGCCCGCGACGCTGCTCGTCCTGCGGTTGATCGGAATCGGTGGCGAGACGATGCTCAGCGCGACGCCGATCAGGGTGATCGCACCGATGACCGCGGCGAGTTCCGTGCCGGTGATCTCGCTCACGATCATCAGGCCGACGAGCGTGCCCGGTACGGCGCCGACGAGCAGCCAGGGCAGCGCCTCGCGGTCGATGCCGTGGTGCTCCCGGATCGCCATGCTCAGGGTCAGTGGGAACGCCACGAGCACGAGGCTCGTGGGCAGGGCCTCGGGCACGACGAGCGCCACGAGCGGGGCGGCGAGCAGGTTCAGGCCGAAGCCGATGGCGCCCTGCACGATCGAGCCCATCAGGATGGCCGTCAGGGCCACCAGCAGCGCTCCGACCCCCACGTCCACGGGGTCGATCCTGTCAGGTGCCCCGTAGACCCGCCCCCGTAGACTCGGTGGTCTTGGCCCGCCGCTTCCACGTGCGCACCTTCGGGTGCCAGATGAACGAGCACGACTCCGAGCGACTCGCCGGGCTGCTCGTCGCGCAGGGGCTCGAGCCGACCGATGATCCCGAGGCCGCCGATGTCGTGGTCCTCAACACATGCTGCGTCCGTGAGAATGCCGACAACAGGCTCTACGGCACCCTCGGACACCTCAAGTCGCTGAAGGACCGCCATCCGGGCATGCAGATCGCGGTCGGCGGGTGCCTTGCCCAGAAGGACCGGGAGCGTATCGTCGAACGGGCAGGCCACGTCGACGTCGTCTTCGGCACCCACAACCTCCACCGGGCCGCAGCGCTGCTCGACGAAGCCAGAGCATCCGAGGTGCCCCTGGTGGAGATCGTCGAAGAGCACCAGGTCGATGCTGCGGCCCAGCTCGGAACGATCGCCGCTCGACGCGAATCGCCCCACTCGGCCTGGGTCACCATCCAGGTCGGCTGCGACAACTCGTGCACGTTCTGCATCGTGCCGATCGTGCGTGGCGCGGAGGTGAGTCGGCGCCTCGGCGACATCGTGCGCGAGGTCGAGGATCTCGCGGCCGACGGCGTGAGTGAGCTGACGCTCCTGGGTCAGAATGTGAACTCCTATGGCCGCGACCTGGGTGCGGGCCAGTACAGCCCCAAGTTCGCCGACCTGCTCCGGGCCGCCGACGCGGTCGACGGCATTCGACGCATCCGGTACACGTCGCCGCACCCCAAGGACCTCCGACCCGAGACCATCGAAGCGATGGCGACGTGCGACGCCGTGTGCGAGCACCTCCACCTCCCCCTGCAGTCAGGGAGCGATCGAACGCTGGCGCGAATGCACCGTGGCTACACCGCCGAGCGCTACCTCGCGCGACTCTCGTCCGCGCGAGCCGCGATCCCCGACCTGGCGGTGACGACCGATCTCATCATCGGGTTCCCGGGAGAGACCGATGCTGACTTCGAACTGACGCTCGAGGTGGCTGACGAGGCCGAGTACGACGCCGCCTACACGTTTCTGTTCTCGCCCCGTCCGGGTACGCCGGCCGCCGACATGGTTGACGCCTTCGTCGCCC
>JALHSW010000058.1 GCA_022865365.1 Acidimicrobiia bacterium
AGGTTGAAGACGAAGATCACGACGACGACGATCACGATCCCCACGAGCACCATGAAGGCGACGACACCTCCCACGAGCCACCAGACCCATCGCAGGCTCTTCGGCGCGCCCGGCTGACGAACCGGCGCGGCCCACGCGGCACTCGGCGGCGGCGGCAGCGGCCCGCCAGGACCCTGGTCACTCACGTCAACCTCCCCGAGCCCCCCAGCCCCGACGGGACTCACAGCCTCGATGTTGAGCGCGCACCCGCCGCGAAGACAGGGACGAAGGTCCCAATGTTGCCGGCGCACCGCGTGGCCGGCGCAGCGTGTGGCCTCGGGGAGCGGCCCCTCAGGTGGACTCGGCGGCGTACATGTCGTGGAACTCCTCCATTCCCGGAGGATTCACGTTCTCGCGGTCGTCGATCACGACCTGCACGACCGCGGGCTTCCCCGCCCCGGCCGCTCGTTCGAGTGCCGGGCGAAGGTCCTCGGGGCGCTCGACGTACTCGCCGTGGCAGCCGAGCGCCTGCGCCACCTGGTCGTAGCGGACGCGACTGTGCTTGACCCCCACGGTCGTGCCACCGATCTTCTCCATGTAGAGCTCCTCCATGCCCCAGGCGAAGTCGCAGCTGACGATTGCGACGATGTTGACGTGGTGGCGTGCGGCGGTCTCGAGCTCCTGCAGGTTGAAACCGAACGCGCCGTCGCCCGAGAGGAGCGAGACGGGACGGTCCGGGTTCGCGAGCTTCGCCCCGATTGCGTACGGAAGGCCGGTCCCCAGATGCCCGAAGTGCCCGGTCCACAGGAACGATCGCGGACGTCGAATGGTGTTCGCGAGGTGAGCCCACAGTCCGGTGTTGCCTCCGTCGACGCAGACGATCGCATCGTCGGGGAAGAACCGGGCCACCTCGACCGCGAGGCGACCCGGGTGCACCGGCGCAGAGTCGATGCCCGCGTACGAGTCAATGATCGCGCCGCGGAACTCGGCGTACTCGTTCGCGTACTTGGCCGCCTCCTCGTTCGGTGACCGCGCGCCGCCCCGCTCGCGCAGACGCGCCAGCAACGCGGCCAGACCCGCCTTCGCGTCCCCGACCAGCGCGAGGTCGACGGGACGGTTGACGCCGATCTGCGCGGCGTCCGCGTCGAGATGCACGAGCCGCTGACGTCCGGGGCCGGCCCATGCGGGCGGGCTCAGGTACTGCACGGTCTCGCCGAGCTGCGTGCCGACCGCGAGGATCACATCGGAGTCGAGGTGGGCAGGCGTCCCCCACGGGAAGCCCATCCCCACCGACAGGGCGTGGTCCTCGGGGAAGGCGCCCCGCGCCCCCGGGGTCGTCATCACGAGCGCGCCGAGGTGCTCGGCCACCTCTCGCAGCTCCTCGGCCGCGTCGCCGCGGTGGATGCCGTGGCCTGCCATCACGACCGGGAACCGCGCGTCGTGGAGGAGCGCGGCGGCGGCTTCCAACGCCGCCGCGTCCGGTGCGCCGGGCGCGGCCCGGTAGGCGGAGGGGTCGAGGATCGCGACCTCGTCCTCGTCGACGGTGTCGTCGAACACGTCGGCCGAGATCTCGAGGAACGCGGGGCCGGCGCGGGGGCTCAGCGCGCGGCGAAACGCCTCGCGCACGAACTCGGGCAGCCGGCGGGTCTCCTCGACGGTGGCCGCGAACTACGTCACCGGCCGCACGACGTCGACCTGCGGGCCGAACTGGAAGCGCCCCCGCCGCAGCGCGTGGACGCTACGGCGCACCCGCTGCGTCCCGATGGCGATCAGGGGGATCCCCTCCATCCACGCACAGATCAAGCCGGGGACCATGTTCGCGACACCCGGTCCACCCGCCCCGACCACGACCGCGACCCGCCCGGTGCTGCGCGCCCAGGCGTCGGCCATGTGCACACCGGCGCTCTCGTGACGCGGCCCCACGATCTGCATCCCGGCCGACTGGGCGCTGCGCAAGAGACGCGCCTGGCTGATATCGGAGATGGAGAAGACCACCTCGACCCCCTCGGCCGCCAATGCACGCACGAGGAGCTCGCCGCCGTCGATCCGTGCCATGCCGACCTCCGCGTTTCGCCGTGGCGCCTACGCCGCCGGTTTGTGAGCCCGGACGAAGGCGCTCATCACCGCGCCGTCGAGTGCGAGGGCCGTGGCGTCTCGATCGACCCAGTCCGGAACCTCGACGGACCCGCCAAGGTCGTCGGCGGCAAGCGCCAAGACGTCGGCGCGGTCAAAGACCTGGACGGGTTCGATGTCGATGTCGGCGAAGCCCGCGGCACCGAGCTTGGCCCGGCAGTCGGCTTCGAGAAGTGCACCGGTGGCACATCCGCTCCACAACGCCATCACCTGGAGCAGCGGCTCGGGCAGGGGACGCCGCAGGACGATGTCGGAGACCGCGAGACGCCCTCCGGGCTTGAGCACCCGAAAGGCCTCACGGAACACCGCGTCCTTGTCGGGGGACAGGTTCACGACACAGTTCGAGATGATGACGTCGACCGACCCGTCCGGCAGCGGCACGTCCTCGATGGTGCCGAGCAAGAACTCGACGTTGGTCACGCCGGCCTCGGCCTGGTTGCGACGGGCGAGGTCGAGCATCTCGGGCGTCATGTCGAGCCCGTACGCCCGGCCGGTCGGGCCGACCCGCCGCGCCGACAGCAGCACGTCGATGCCCCCGCCCGAGCCGAGGTCGAGGACGACCTCACCGGGCTGAAGGTCGGCGAGCATGGTCGGGTTGCCGCATCCGAGGGACGCGACCAGCGCGCCGTCCGGCACGGCCTCTGCTTCTTCGGCTCGATAGAGGTCGCGCCCGATCAGCCCCGACGAGTCGCCCGCCGGCCCGCAGCAACTCGATGACTCCGCGGCGCGGGCATAGCGCTCCCGCACGGCGGTGTGGATCTCGTCTGCGTTCGGTGTCACACGTCGAGGCTACGGGCATGAAGCGGCGCCAAGTAGGGCCGAAGGTCCCGACCAACCCGGCGCGCCGCGGTGAGTGAGGCGCGGTCCCTTGTCGCACCGGCTCGCGTCGGAGAGACTCGCATCGTGGAAGCCGGCTCGGCAGGGCGCGACCCGAACCGGAAGGAGAAGATGATGGATGAGCGCTACGGATCTTCGATCTACTGGCTGGAGACCTCGGCGCGCGCCGCAGCCCCCCCGGTCGCGGGGAATCACACGTTCGACGTGGTCGTCGTCGGCGCGGGCTTCACCGGCCTGTGGACCGCGTACCACCTCCTCGAGGCTGACCCGTCACTGCGGGTCGCGCTCGTCGAGCGCGACGTCGTCGGCTACGGGGCGAGCGGAAGGAACGGCGGCTTCGCCATGACGTTGCTCGACATGAGCCTCGCCCATCTGCGCCGGAACCACGGGGACGACGCGGCGAAGGCCGCACACGACGCGGTGGCGACATCGGTCGAGGAGATCGGTGCAACCGTGGCGGCGCGGGACATCGACTGCGAGTGGCGCCACGGCGGGCTCATGGTGGTCGCGACCAACCCGGGCCAGCAGCGGCGCGTCGACGCCGACCTCGCCGCGGCGGAGGCACTCGACCTCGCGGGCTTCACCCGGCTGTCAGCCGAAGAGACGCAGGCCGAGGTGCACTCCCCCACCTATCTGGGTGCGTTGCGCGAGGAGCACTGTGGCGTGCTGCACCCGGCCAAGCTCGCCCACGGCCTTGCACGCGTCGTCGAGGGCATGGGTGCGACGATCTTCGAGGGCACCGACGTCACGTCGATCGACGATGCCGACGGGCGAATCCGCGTCACCACTCCCGGTGGCGGGGTGCTCGCCGACCAGGTCGTCCTCGCCACCAACGCCTTCGCCGCGCACACGCCGTGGTTCCGCACGAAGGTCGTGCCCCTGTACACCTACGTCGGGCTCACCGAGCCCCTCACCGACGCGCAGTGGGACGAGGTCGGGTGGGCGAGCCACTGCGGCATCGAGGACAAGCGGAACTTCGTCCACTACTACCGCCGTACCGTCGACGGACGGATCCTCTGGGGCGGCAGCGACGGCGTGATCCGCTACGGCAGCCGCATCGAGCCTCGCTACGACAGCGACGAGAAGGTCCGCAGCCGGCTGCGACGCACGTTCGAGTGGACGTTCCCGCAGCTCGCGCACGTCCCGTTCAGCCACCACTGGGGTGGTCCGGTGGGGATCACCGTCACGTTCGTTCCGCTCTTCGGCACGCTGCTCGACGGCCGGCTCCACTACGGGCTCGGGTACAACGGGCACGGCGTCGCGCCGAGCCACACCGGCGCCAAGATCCTGCGGGACCGGGTTCTCGGGCAGGACACCGCCCTCACACGCCTGTGCTTCGTGGACACGAAGGAGCCGACGTTCCCGCCCGAGCCGCTGCGCTGGGTCAGTGCCGAGCTCACGCGCCGGTCCCTGCTCCGCCAGGACACACGCATGGACGACGGCGCGCAGGAGGGAGACATGGATCCGCTCCTGCTGCGCCTCATGAAGAAGTTCGGCTGAGCCAAGGCTCACAAGGGGTCGGTGCGAGCGAAACCACGCCTGATCTCGCGTCATCACCGCAATCGGGACGTTCGGCCCTATTTCCGTCCGAGGTGGGCGATCACTCTCAACGTAGCAAGTGCCTCCGTGCCCCCGTCCTCCCCCCAGAACGGCGGGGGTACGGCGCGTTCGGGTTCAGGAACTGTCGGCCGAGTAGCGGCTGCCAACGCGCCAACCGACGCCCCTGACGGTCACGACGCTCGAGCGGCCGGCGGCGTTCCGGTCCACGCGGCGCGGAGCCCCGCGGGC
>JALHSW010000537.1 GCA_022865365.1 Acidimicrobiia bacterium
GGAGACGACGCCCACGACCCGCTGCCCGAAGCGCTCGTCGTCGAGACCGAACACGAGGCAGTCCTCGACGTCCGGGTGGGTCTTGAGCGTCTCCTCGACCTCTTCGGGGTAGACCTTCTCGCCGCCGGTGTTGATGCACGCGCTGCCGCGGCCGAGCAGCGACACCGTGCCGTCGGCATCGACCGTGGCCAGGTCGCCGGGGAACGAATAGCGGACACCACCGACCTCGCGGAAGGTCTGCCCGCTCTTCTCGTCGTCCTTGTAGTAGCCGACCGGCACGTTGGGCCCGGTGACGGCGACGAACCCCACGGCGTCGGAGCCGGGGACGATCTCCCGGTCGTGCTCGTCGAAGACCTTGGTTCCCGGCATCATCTCGAAGTGGGCGGTCGTCGCGTCCGCACCCTTGGTCGAGATGTTCTGGGCCATCGCGCCTTCGGACGACCCGAGCGCGTCGATGATCACCATGTGGGGCAGCTGCTCGAGCAGCGCCTCCTTCACCGGGGCCGAGAGCATGGCGCCGGTCGAGAGCACCGCGAAGAGCGACGACGTGTCGTAGGGCTGGCCCCCGGCGGCCCGATCGGCGAGCGCGCGGACCATCGGTCGACCGAACGCGTCCCCGACCATCACGAGGCTGTTGACCCGCTTCCGCTCGACCGTCGCCCAGAGCTCGTCGGGATCGAAGGACTGGCCTTCCAGCAACGCGACTCGTCCACCCAGCAGATGCGGCAGCATCACGCCCAGCCACATCCCGGCCGCGTGCATCATCGGCGCACACGGCACCGCGGTCTGCAGCGCACCGGCATCGGCCTGTTCGCCGACGAGCTGCACGATCTCGTCGATCGATCCGAACGGCGCCCGTCCGAGGCCCGTCGACGCGAAACCGGCGAACGCCTCGCTGAACGCGCCCATGTCGTACATCACGCCCTTGGGCATACCGGTCGTGCCGCCCGTGTAGATCATGTAGCGGTCACCCGGGTCGCGGGTGATGCGGGCGGCCGGTTCGTGTGCGGCGATCTCGTCTTCGTAGGGAGCGGCGCCGGCGACGCGGTGACCCCCGCCGTCGTCGACCTCGAGGAGCAGCCGGAGCCCGGGAAGACGGGCCCGCACCCGGTCGACCCGTTCCCCGAGACTCGTGTGGTACACGAGGGCCTCGCAGTCGGAGTTGTCGAGCAGGTACTCGAGCTCGTCGTCGAGATAGCGGTAGTTGATGTTGACCGGTACGGCCCGCATCTTGAAGCCCGCGAAGTGCGCCTCGGCGTACTCCGGGCAGTTGTAGAGGAAGAGCCCGACCTTGGAGTCGGGCGCGAGCCCCGCGGCGGCGAACGCGGTGGCGAGGCGCGCGGCGCGGTCGTCGTAGTCGCGCCACGTCACCGCGCGATCACCCTGGGTCAGGGCGATCCGGTCGGGGATCGTGTCGGCGACCCGTTCCCAGATGTCGGCGAGCATCAGGTCGGTCGTCACGCGGTGTGCGACCTCTCCTCGGCGATCCAGGCTGCCGTCGCGTCCACCATCTTCACGCCGTCGTAGTCGATGCGCTGGCCGGGGTCGACGCGCAGGACCACCCGGTCGGGGGAGTCGAGGAACCGGGCGAAGCCCTGTTGGAACGTCTCGTCGCCGGGGATGAGCGCCGCCGCGAGCGCGGGGTAGTACCAGGCCTTGGTGTCGGCATCGTCGAGCACCGTGCACAGGCCATTGTAGGTGACGGTCTTGAGTTCACCCTGCGGGGTGCCCATCGACGACACGCACACCGAGACCCTCGGGTCACGCGTCACCGCACGGACTCGGGCCCGCCCGGCCGCGGCGGTGAGCCAGAAGCAGCCGTCGCGCCACACGTACGCCATGATCACCCCGACCGCCCACCCCTCCTGGTTCGCCCAGATGAAGGTGCACTCGTGCTGATCGACGAGCATCCTCGCCTCGTCGTCCGGGTCGAGCCGGTAGGCCCGCAGGTCCTCGAAGTCGTGCTCGTTCTCACTCATGGTTCCTCCTACCGATCAGACGATCAGAGCGCGGTCTCGCCGAGGTAGCTGACCTCGAGCAGATCACGACGCTCGACGAGCTCCGCCGAGCTGGCTTCGATGCCGACCTCGCCGTGCACGAGCACGTACGCACGGTCGGAGACCTCGAGAGCCAGGTGCACGTGCTGCTCCACGAGCAGGATCCCGGCTCCGGTGTCCTGCGCGATCGTGCGGATCAGCGGGAGCAGGTTCTCCACGATGATCGGCGCGAGGCCGAGGCTCAGCTCGTCGATCAGGAGGAGCTTCGGTGCGCCGGCGAGCGCCCGTGCCAGCGCGAGCATCTGTTGCTCCCCACCCGAGAGGAGGCCGGCGCGCCGGTCGAGGATGGGCTCGAGCGCGGGGAAGTAGTCGAGCGCCCGACGCAGGTCGGAGGCGCCGCGGTGCTGACCGAGCCTCAGGTTCTCGCGAGCGGTGAGCCCGTAGAACAACCCGCGGCCTTCGAGCACGTGGGCGAGACCCCGACGGGCGACGCGATGTGCTCGCTTCGGGTTGACCGGGAGGCCGAGGACCCGAAGCGATCCGTCGATCGCGGGAAGGAGGCCGGAGAGCGTGAGCAACGTCGTGGTCTTCCCCGCACCGTTCGGGCCCAGCA
>JALHSW010000538.1 GCA_022865365.1 Acidimicrobiia bacterium
CGCGCTCGACATAGTCGTAGACCGGGACGATGTGGGGATGAGCGAGGGAGGCAAGCGTGCGCGCCTCTTGGCCGAAGCGGTGCCGGACCTCCTCGTCGGCCGCGAACGCCGGTGGCAGCTGCTTGATCGCGACGTCCCGCCCGAGCTGGCGGTGCCGGCCCCTGAGCACCACACCCATGGCGCCCCGCCCGAGCTCACCGCCGACCTCGTAACTCGGAAGCGCGATCTGAATCGGTGTCTGCGTTACCTGGACCATCGGGCGGGCAAGACCCCCTCAACCCATCGGGCGGCCACGGACCACCGCCGTCACTCGACGGCGCCGAGGCGAACGGCCGTAACCTACCCCACGAGCCCGCCAGGCACCGGTGAGACCGGCCTCCGAGGTGCCGCGGTGCCGACCAACCCGAGCCACCGTGCCCCCCGCCCTGCCGGCACACGCGAAGCCGGCCAGTAGGATCGCCCGATCGACACCACGAGCTCTGCACCGGGGTCAGCGGGACGCGCCAAGCGGCGGCCCGACGCGGGGTACCCGCTCGTCGAGGTGCGCCAGCCGAAGAGCAAGCCCCTCGTCCTCGCCGTGCGCGACAACGTCGAGATCGGCCGTGACTGCGACGGACTCCTCCTCTCGGATCCAGAAGCCTCGCGCCGCCATGTGATCCTGCGGTTCGACGGTGAAACGCTCACAGTCGAGGATCTCGGCAGCACCAACGGCACCACCGTGAACGGGAAAGCCATCGAGACGTCGGTCCCGCTCTCCGAGAGCGACATCGTGTTCCTCGGGCGCACCGAGCTGCAGCTCCTCCCGACCACCGGCCGCGCCCGCCCGCCGAGGAAGCCCAGGCCCATGACCGGCGCGACCAGTGGCCCGCGGGGGACGACCTTCTCCGCCGGTGGCGCCGCGGTCGTGCGGGGGAAGGCCGACGACTCCGGGGCACGCATGACATCGATCGACGCGATCGCCGACGCAGTCGACGAGGAGCGCGGGAAGGTCGCGAAGCTTGCTGCCGCCAGCGGGACCATCACCATCGTCTTCTCCGACATCGAGTCGTCGACCACGATGGCCATGTCGCTCGGCGACACGAAGTGGTTCGAGGTGCTCGGTGAGCACAACGAGATCATCCGGCGAAACCTCAAGGGCTACGGCGGCGCCGAGATCAAGTCGCAGGGCGACGGGTTCATGCTGACCTTCCCGAGCGCGCGCGCGGCGGTGCTGTGCATGATCGACGTCCAGTGCGAGCTCGCCCGACGCGCGAGCGAGCAGCCCGAGTCGCCGGTCCGGATCCGCATCGGCCTGCATACCGGTGAGGCCATCGCCGACTCCGAAGGCGACCTGTTCGGCAAGCACATCATCATGGCGGCGCGGATCGCGAACCTCGCCGAGGGGGGCCAGATCCTCGCCTCGGCGATCACCAAGGAGATCACCTCGAGCCGGGGCGACCTCGAGTTCGGCGAGGCGCAGGAAGTCACCCTCAAGGGGATCGAGGGCACCTACCAGGTTCACGAGGTGGTCTGGGCCGAGCCCGACGACGGCGAGGCGTCGACGGCGGATTCCTAGGCGTCGCCTCGTGCCGAGATCGGGCGCTCGGCGGTCGGCACCGTCTGCGGGCCGGCGTGGCTCATCCTGAGCCGCCCGGGGGTCGCGCGATCTGACTCGCAGCCGACGTGCCCGCGAGCGTCCGCAACCCGACCCAGCCGATCGCCAAGAGCACGAGCAGCGACATCAGGGCGACGAAGACGATGAACGAGCTGCTCACCGGGGCCGCGATCCAGAACGTCTTGGACAGCAGGAGCGCGGCGGGTCGGGTGCAGAAGACCTCCGCGACGTGACGGCCGGATGCGAGATCGCGGGTTTCGGTGCTGATGTCGAAGTTGCCGCTGCGGTCGGTTGTCACCGACCGGACGAACTGTTCGTCGACGCGCAGGATGGGATCACAACCGGCGGGGGCCTTGCCCGCCAGTCGCACGCTCTGACCGGCGATGTAGGCGCGCCGCCGCACGCTCGAGTTCGCCCGGACCTGTGTCTCGGGCTGGTTGACCACGACGGGGGTCTCGATCACGATCGGCTTGATGGCGGGCGGTGGTGGTGGTGACGGCGGTGGTGGTGACGGCGGCGGCGGTGACGGCGGAGGCGGGATCAGCGTGTTGGTGATCGTGCAGGTGCCGACAGCGAGGGTCTCGCTGCAGGGTCCGGAGCTGGTGTAGCCGGCCGGGACCGCGGTCTCGGTCGCGGTGCAGGTCGTCCCGGTGGTGGTGCCGAAGCCGTTCACCGTGGTGAAGGACTTCGTCCCCAACAACCCGGGGGGGACAGTGTCGGTGAGCTTGGTCTGCACCTCGGGGACGGCTCCTGGCTCCCCGAAGAGCGCGTCCGAGGGCTCTCCGGCGGGCTTCACTGTGAG
>JALHSW010000539.1 GCA_022865365.1 Acidimicrobiia bacterium
CGCAAGAAGGCAGCGGCGAAGAAGCCGGCGAAGCGTCGCAAGAAGGCAGCGGCGAAGAAGCCGGCGAAGCGTCGCAAGAAGGCAGCGGCGAAGAAGCCGGCGAAGCGTCGCAAGAAGGCAGCGGCGAAGGCTCCGGCCAAGCGTCGGAAGCGTCGTCGCTAGACCGTTCCAACGAACGCACGCGAGGGGGCCCTCCGGGGCCCCCTCGTCGCGTCCTCATGCTCCCCGCCTCAGTGGGCTAGAGGTCGGTGAGGAGCTTGAACGCCTCTCCGAAGGCCAGTCCTGCGAGGGCGCCGGCCCCGGCCGCCTCGTCTCGCACTCGTCGCACGAAGTCGGATCGCTGCGCCTCCGCGTCGGGCCCGTCGGCCTCGATTCCCATCGTCGACTGCCATTGGCTGAGGTGCGCGAACAGGGCCGCGATCTTCACATCGAGCGATGAGCTCACGTCCTCGACGTGGTCGATCACCTCGGCTTCGAAGAGCAGGAGCCCATCGGGTCGATGTGGTGGCCCTGACCCGGGGAAGAAGTGCGGATCGCGCGCCGCGACGATCCCGTCGATGGCCAACTGGCCGGCATGTACGTGGTCGGGATGGAGGCGGTAGCGCTTCCACGGATCGTGGCCGAGCACCACGTTGGGTCGGACGGCGCGGATGACCTCGCACACGCGCTCGCGCATCCCCCGATCATGGTCGAGCTCGCCGTCGACGGCATCGAAGAAGTGGACCGCGCCGATCCCGAGGGTGTCGGCCGCGGCGCGCTGCTCCGCTCGCCGGATCTCCGCGAGCTCGGCAACGTCGGTGTCCGGATCCCAGCTCCCTTTCGATCCGTCGGTCAGCACGAGCAGCTGGACGTCGGAGCCCGAGCCCGACCACTTCGCGAGTGTCGCACCACACCCGAACTCGACATCGTCGGGGTGCGCGCCGATCGCGAGCGCCCGCGCGGGGACGGGGAGATCGATGGTCAGCGGCGCTGTGGCCGGAGCGCTCACGTCGCGGCCGGCATGTTCAGGCGGTCGAGGTCGGCGGGGATGTCGACGTCGAACGCGAGGTCGGCTCGCCGAACGACGCGCAGACCTAGGCCGAGGCGGCGAGCTTCGACGGCGTGGCGTCGGAACGAGCCCGGGCCGTAGGCGAACTGGAATGGGACGTCGGCGGGCACCGAGCACACGTTGGTGCCGTCGTCGCGGTGACACGGCACCAGGACGACGATCGGGCGCGCGAGGTCGCGCCCGAGCGGCGCGAGCTCCTCGGCATACGGGAGGTCGCCATGCGCAACGATCGTCCGCACGCACCCAAGCCCGACAGCGCGAGCGCGTCCGGCGTCGGCTGCACCGTCGAGGCCATGCCCCGGGTCGTCGACGACATCGAGGCCGCGCCCTTTGGCCCACTCTCGGACCTCAGGGGCTGCGGTGACGACGATGACGGGCAAGGGCGCTGCCGCCTCGACGACGCGGGTCGCGAGCTCACGCGCGAAGTCGGCGCGCCGGCTCTCCGGCAGGTGCTCGGCTAGGCGGGCCTTGGCCGTGACGAAGGACCGGATCGGGACGACGACGCCGGCACGCGCACGCCAGTTGGAACGGGCGTCAGGCACGAGGGTCAAGCAAGGCGGTCAGGCACGGCGTCGTGGTGCATCGGGCTGCGTATGCTACCGGCGTGGAGCCTCTCTACGACGTGGCCCGCGTTGCGCTGCTCGGACCGATGCGCTTGGGCGTCCATTGGACCATCGACGGGGCTCACCGCGTCCCCGTCTACGGGCCGGCCATCGTCGCGAGCAACCACGTCTCCTACCTCGATCCGCTCGCCCTGGCGTACCTGGCCAACGAGCGCCATCGCCGAGTGCGATTCCTCGCCAAGGCCGAGCTGTTCGACAAGACGGGCCTCGGGTGGGCACTGCGTCAGATCCAGCAGATCCCCGTGCAACGGGACACCGCCGACGCGGCCGCCTCCCTCGCACCTGCGGTCGAGGCGCTGCGTTCGGGGGAGTGCGTCACGGTGTTCCCCGAAGGGACGATCTCCCTCGACCTCGAGCCCATGGCCGGAAAGACGG
The DNA here is from genome assembly GCA_022865365.1 of Acidimicrobiia bacterium. Lineage (GTDB taxonomy): Bacteria > Actinomycetota > Acidimicrobiia > IMCC26256 > PALSA-555 > JALHSW01. The sequence goes on from JALHSW010000539.1 coordinate 2,047, forward strand.
GGACGGCGCGCCTCGCGGCGTTGAGCGGCGTCCCGGTCATCCCGGTCGGGTTGTGGGGCCTCCATCGCATCCTGTTCAAGGGCCGGCGCCCC
>JALHSW010000540.1 GCA_022865365.1 Acidimicrobiia bacterium
CAGTTCCGGCACCCGGGCGTGTACGGACTCGGGCCCGCGTCGGCCATCGAGCTCGCGATCATCGCGGCGGCGCTGGCCGGGGGGTGCGGTGGCTTCCTGTGGTGGAACGCCGCGCCCGCCCAGATCTTCATGGGCGACACCGGGGCTCTCGCGCTCGGTGGCGCGATGGCCGGGCTCGCACTGCTGTCGAACACGGTGCTTCTGCTCCCGATCCTCGGCGGCCTCTACGTCATCGAGACGCTGAGCGTGATCGCCCAGGTGATCTCGTTTCGCGTCCTCCACCGGCGGGTACTGCGGATGGCCCCCATCCATCACCACTTCGAGGTCAGCGGATGGCCGGAGTTCACCGTGATCGTGCGCTTCTGGCTCTTCTCGGGAGCGTGCGTCGCTCTCGGCCTCGGGCTCTTCTACGCCGACTTCATCAACATCCCCGGGGTGATCGACTGATGCGGGTGCTCGTCGTCGGCCTCGCGGTCACCGGAGAAGCCGTGGCGCGCCACTGCACCAGCGCGGGCGACACCGTCGTGGTGATCGAGGACCGCCCGGGTGTGGCGCGCGAATGGGAAGCGCGGGTCGCGGCAGCTCGCGCGCTCGGGGCGACGGTGCTCTAACGCCCCGACCCGGGGCGCGCGGCCGAGCTCGCGGCCGATGCCGACCTGGTCGTTCCGAGCCCGGGCGTCGCCGAACGACATCCGGCGATCGCAGCCGCTCGTCTGGCCGAGGTCCCGGTGCGATCGGAGATCGAGCTGGCGGGAGAGGTCCTGGCGGGAGAGGTCTGGGCTGATCGCGGCGCGCCCGCGCTGATCGCGGTCACCGGGACGAACGGCAAGACCACGGTGACGACGCTCACGGCATCGATCCTGGAGGCCGCCGGGTTGCGGGTCGCCGCAGCCGGCAACATCGGCCGGCCGTTACTCGACGCCGTGCACGACGACGTCGACGTGGTGGTCGCCGAGGTGTCGTCCTTCCAGCTCGCGTTCACGGAGCGATTCCGCCCGGACGCAGCCGCGCTGCTGAACCTCGGCTCGGACCACCTCGACTGGCATCGCACGTTCGACGCGTACGCGCACGCCAAGGCGAACCTCTTCGTGCACCAGAGGGCGGACGACCTCCTCGTGTTCAACGCCGACGACCCGGTCGTGGCGGGGCTCGCGGCAGATGCGCCAGGTCGGCGGGTGTCGTTCTCGATCGCGCCCGGCGCTGCCAACGGCTATCGCGTCGCCGACACCGCCACCGGGCGCCTGCTGGTCACGCCCGACGGCGAGGAGATCGGCGGGGTCGACGAGCTCGGCCGCTCGCGCCCCACCGATCTCGCCAATGCTCTCGCGGCGTGTGCACTCGCGCTCGACGTTGCCGGCGATCCCGTGCTCGGGATCGCCGCCGCCAGACGCGCCCTCGTCGACTTCGGTGGCCTCGCGCACCGCATGCAGGTCGTGGCTGAGCGAGACGGCGTCCGTTGGGTCGACGACTCGAAGGCAACGAACGTGCACGCCACGATCGCGGCAGTCCAGGGGCTCGCCGGGGTCGTGCTCTTGGCCGGCGGGCGCAACAAGGGTCTCGATCTCGGTGAGCTCCGCGTGCTCGCCCCGAGCTTGCGCGGTGTCGTCGCGATCGGCGAAGCCGCATCCGAGGTGCACGACGCGTTCGCGGGCACAGTGACCGTGGTCAATGCGTCTTCGATGGAGGAAGCCGTGCGAGCCGCACGCGACCTCGCGCGCCCGGGCGACACCGTCCTGCTGAGTCCGGGCTGCGCATCGTTCGACTGGTACTCGTCGTACGCCGAGCGCGGCGACGATTTCGCTCGCGAGGTGCGGTCACACGTGGGGGTAGAGCAATGAGCACAAGAACGGTGAATCGCCCCGAGCGGGCGTCCCGGCGGACCCACCGGGCCGCGGGCGATCGGAGCAAGACCACGTCCAGAGCGCGCGCCGGGTCCGTGGAAGCGCCGGGCACGTACCTGTTGCTCGTCGGTGTGATCGCAGTGCTGGTGATCATCGGCGTGGTCATGGTGCTGTCGGCCTCGTCGGTCCTGTCGCTCACGAGCTACGGGTCGGCGTGGTACTTCTTCCAGCGCCAGCTCATCTGGACCCTGCTCGGGGTCATCGCCTTCGCGGTGATCGTCCGCATCGACTACCACCACTGGGCCTCGGTGGTTCGACCGCTGCTCGCCACCACGGGTGTCCTGCTCGCGGCGGTGCTCGTGCCGGGGATCGGGGTCTACGTCGGTGGGTCGCGACGCTGGCTCGGCATCGGGGCGTGGAGGTTCCAGCCGAGCGAGCTCGCAAAGCTCGCGCTGTTGCTGTTCGCCGCCGACCTCCTGACCCGTCGCGCCGACGAGCTGCACGACACCCGTCGCGTCCTGCGGCCGTTGCTGCTCGTTCTGATCGGCGTGGGGGCGCTCGTTTGCCTCGAGCCCGACCTCGACTCAACGGTGCTGCTCGCGCTGATCGTCGGTTCGGTGATGGTCGCGGGCGGCATCACGGCTCGGCACCTCGCGCTCTTCGGTGGTACGGGCATCGCGCTGTCCGCCCTCCTCGCCGTCGCCGCACCGTATCGACAGGCGCGGGTGCTCACGTTCCTGCACCCGACCGCCGACCCGTCGAACACCGGCTATCAGATCGTGCAGTCGCTCATCGCGCTCGGCAGTGGGGGCATCGAAGGGGTAGGGCTCGGCGCCGGACGCTCGAAGTGGCTCTTCCTCCCGAACGCGCACACCGACTTCATCTTCGCGGTCATCGGCGAGGAGCTGGGTCTTGTCGGGACGCTGAGCGTGCTCGGGCTCTTCTTCGCGTTCGCGATCCTCGGAATCCGCACCGCCCAGCGCGCGCCCGACCGGTTCGGGATGCTTCTCGCCACCGGCGTGACGGTGTGGGTTGTTGCGCAGGCCGCGGTGAACATCGGTGGGGTGATCGGGCTGCTCCCCGTCTCGGGGATCCCGCTGCCGTTCGTGTCCTTCGGCGGTTCATCGCTCGTGTTCACGATGGTCGCCGCCGGAATCCTTGCCAACGTGGCCCGTCAAACGAACCAGGCGACGAACCATGTCCCCGCCCATGCAGGGTGACACGTTCGCGTTCGTGACGGGTGGTGGCACCGGGGGCCATGTGTACCCCGCGCTGGCCGTCGCCGACGCGCTCGTCGCGCGTGGCCATCCTCGCCCGTCGATTCGTTTCGTCGGCGCTCGGCGCGGGATCGAAGCGACCGCGGTGCCTGCCGCGGGCTACATCGTCGAGCTGTTGCCGGGCCGGGGCTTGCAGCGGAGCATCCGCCCGCGAGCGATCGTGGCGAACGTGGGTGCGGTCGTCGGTCTGCTCCTTGCGTTCGTGGGGGCCCTTCGCCTGATCGGGCGACACCGACCCGGCGTCGTGCTCGGGGTCGGCGGCTACGCGTCGTTTCCGTGTCTGGTGGCCGCCCGGCTCCGCCGCGTCCCTGCGGTGGTACACGAGCAGAACGCCGCACCTGGCCTCGCCAACCGGTGGGCCGTCCGCCTCGGCGCTCGCGCTGCCGTGTCCCTCCCTGGTACTCCGCTCCCGGGCGCCGAGGTGACCGGCAACCCCGTGCGGAGTGCCGTCCTGGCAGTGCGACGAGCTCCCGAGAGCGCGCCACCGCTGGTCGCGCTCGTCGGGGGCAGCCTGGGTGCCGGCCGACTGAACGACGCCGCGCTCGGGCTCTACGACCTCTGGCGGGGCCGGGGCGACGTCGCGATCCGTCACGTGGCCGGTCCGCGCGGCTACGACGGGTGCATGGAGCGCCTCCGTCGGCAACGCCTTGCGGCCGACGTCCTCCGCTACGACCTCGTGCGCTACGAAGACGACATGCCCGGGCTGTACGCGCGCGCCGCGGTCCTGGTGGGGCGGGCCGGCGCGGTCACGTGTGCCGAGGTCGCGGTCACGGGTACCCCTGCCGTCCTGGTGCCGCTGCCAAACGCTCCCGGTGATCATCAGACGCGCAATGCCGAGGCGCTCGTCGATGCGGGCGCGGCCATCCTGGTGCCCGATGCCGAGCTCGACGGCGCGAGGCTCGCATGGGAGCTCGACGCGCTGCTCGCCCCGCCGACGGATGGGGGCCCCGCTCGACTCGACGAGATGAGCCGAGCCGCGCGTACGGTCGGTCGTCCGGACGCGGCCGATCGCGTCGCCGACTTGGTGGAGGAGGCCGCCCATGGCGCCTGAGCTCGATCTGGCGACGGCATCTACGGTGCACGTCATCGGCGTCGGCGGCGCGGGCATGAGCGCCATCGCGACCGTGCTCGCTCGCATGGGCCACCGAGTCAGCGGATCCGACCTGAAGGACTCGCCGGCGTTGGAACGGCTCCGCCTCCTCGGGATCGATGCGCGCGTCGGTCACGCTGCCGCCAACGTGCCGACCGACGTCGATGCGGTTGTGGCCTCGACTGCGATCCCCCAATCCAACGCCGAGATCGTCGCGGCCGTCGAGCGTGATGTGCCTGTGCTGCGTCGGGCGGACGCGCTGCGCGCTCTGGTCGCCACGCGTCGCTCGATTGCCGTCGCGGGGAGCCACGGCAAGACGACGACGTCGTCGATGCTCGCTCTCGTGCTGCGCGCCGCCGACTGGCATCCCAGCTTCCTCATCGGCGGCGAGCTCAACGAGGTCGGCACCAACGCGGCCTACGACGACGGTGAGTGGCTCGTCGTGGAAGCGGACGAGAGCGACGGCACCTTCCTCGAGCTCGCGCCCGAAGCGGCGATCGTCACGAACGTGGAGCCCGACCACCTGGAGCACTACGGGGGCTTTGACGCGCTGGTCGGTGCGTTCCGCCGATTTCTCGTCGAAGTGCCCGGAGTCCGGGTGGTCTGCGTCGACGACCCGATCGCCGGGGAGCTGGCTGCCGCGGTCCCGGGGACCCGGACGTACGGCTGGGACGAGCGCGCCGACTACCGGGTGCTCGACCATGCGGGCGACCGCCGTGGGAGCCGGTTCACACTGGGCCGGGCGGGAACCGCGCTCGGGGTGGTGGAGCTGCCGGTCCCGGGGCGCCACAACGTCCTGAATGCGGTAGGGGCCGCCGCGATGGCGCTCGAGCTCGGCGTGCCCTTCGAGGCCGTCACGCGTGCGCTCGGTGGCTTTGGCGGCGTGGCGCGCCGGTTCCAGTTCCGGGGTGACATCGGCGGAGTCACACTCGTCGACGACTACGCACACCTCCCGACCGAGGTCGCCGCGATGCTGCGTGCCGCACGGGAGGGTGGGTGGCGGCGCGTGATCGCGGTCTTCCAGCCGCATCGGTACTCACGGACCGAGCGTCTGTGGCTCGATTTCGCCGACGCGTTCGTCGACGCCGACGTCGTCGTGCTCACCGACGTCTACCCGGCCGGGGAGTCGCCACGCCCGGGTGTTTCGGGGCGACTCGTGCTGCGGGCCGTGCTCGACGCGCATCCGCGGAGCGCGGTCACCTACCTGCCGCGTCGGTCCGACCTCGTCCAGCATGCGCTTCGGAGTGCCGGACCCGGAGACGTGGTGCTCACGCTCGGCGCCGGCGATCTGACGACCCTCTCCGATGAGTGGCTGGCGCGGGCCGGCGATCGGGCTCCGTGATGCGCCCCGACCTCGACGGCTTCGCGAGGGCGCTCGGCCGGCGCCTCCCCGGCTCGGTCGCGCGCGAGCAGCGGGTCGCGGACCTGACGACGTACCGAGTGGGAGGCCCAATCTCGGTCGTCGCGCGTGTCGTCGACGATGCCGGGTTGCTGGCCGTCGCCGACGAGCTCCGCCGCACCCCGGTCCCGATGCTCGTGTTCGGGAGAGGCTCGAACCTGCTCGTCGCCGACCGTGGCTTTCCCGGGCTGGGGATCGTCCTCGCCGGCACGTTCGAGGACCTCGAGATCGACGCGACTGCTGGCGTGGCCCGGGCGGGGGGCGCGGTCCCGCTTCCGGTGCTGGCCCGACGCGCGGCCGCCGCAGGTCTCGGTGGGCTCGAGTTCCTCGTCGGCATCCCCGGCTCGGTGGGCGGCGCGGTGCGGATGAACGCAGGCGGGCACGGTCGCGAGACGCGCGAAGTGCTGGTGCAGGCGTCGGTTTTCGACCTCCGCGACGGTGCCGAAGCGCGAGCCCTCGTGCGCGATACGGCCGGGCTCGACCTCTCGTATCGCCATTCGAACGTGGGTCCGACCGAGGTGGTCACCCGCGCTGAGCTCCGTGGGCGGGCCGACGACCCGGCCGCGTGCGCGGCACGGGTCGACGAGATCGTGCGATGGCGGCGCGAGCATCAGCCCGGTGGGGCGAATGCGGGCTCGGTGTTCCGCAACCCGCCCGGCGACTCTGCCGGCCGACTCATCGACGCGGCCGGACTCAAGGGCTTCGCCGTGGGCGGCGCCGTCGTGTCGGAGAAGCACGCCAACTTCTTCCAGGCCGGTCCCGATGCGAGCGCCGGCGACATCTACACGCTCATTCGCGAGGTCCGCGAGCGCGTGGCCGCCGCGACCGGCGTGTGCCTCGAACCCGAGTTGCAGATGGTCGGCTTCGACCCGAACGCCGAGCGCGACGGGGGGCAGAGCACATGAGCACGCGTGCACCTGCCGCGCCGCCCGGTCGGCGCCGACGCGTGCCGGTCGATCCTCGGATGCGTGAGCGACGGGTGTCCGTGCAGCGCACTGCCGGCCGGCGTCGGCTCCGACGACTGCTCGCCGTGTTCTTGGTGCTCGCGATCATCGGGGGCGCGATCGCGGTCGTGCTGTCACCGCTGCTCGCACTCGACGACGTGACCGTCGTCGGCGCGGGGGAGCGAGATGCCGAGGTCCGCGCTGTCGTCGACGACGACCGCGGTTCGGCACTGCTCCTGCTCGACACCGGAGACGTCGCCGATCGAGTGGAACGGTTGTCGTGGGTCGGCGACGCCAAGGTCGAACGCGAGTTCCCGAACTCGTTGCGCATCGCAGTCACGGCGAGGGTGCCGGTGGCCTGGGCCCGCGCTGCCGACGGTACGACCGCGCTCGTCGACGATCGAGGCGTCGTGCTGGCCGGAGCGCCCACCCCACCGAGCGAACTGGCCGAGTTGAGCGGCGTGATCAAGGTGCCGGCGCTCGGCGCTCGGATCAGCCCGGCGACCGGGGCGCGGGTTGCGGCGGCACTGGGGCCCCTCGCCGGGCGCGTGAGCGTCGTCGCCGCCGCTGACGGCCAGGCCGTGCTCCACCTGCTCGACGGTCCCGAGATCCGCTTCGGGGCGCTCGACCGCCTCGGGGAGAAGGCCCGATCCGCCGCCGCCGTCCTCGGTGCCACCGATCCCGGCACCCTCACCTACATCGACGTGCGGGTGCCGAGCGCCCCGGTGACGGGCTGACCAGGCCCACGTCACCGCTTCGCCTCACGCCAGGCCCTATCCTGGGTGCGGTGACCGCTCCACCGCCCGACTGGGCGCCGGACCCGTTGCCGGACCTGGTGCCGGACCTGGTGCCGGACTGGGCGCCGCCGGAGAGCGCAGCACCAGAGCCCGCCCCCGCTGTGGTGGCGGTCCCCCCGTCCGGGGTCCCCAACGGCGAGAATGACCTGCACGAAGCATCGGCGATCGACCGAGAAGGGTCGGAGGCGCCGCCGCCACGAACGACCGAGCCGCGACCGGCAGATCCCGCCCTGGCGGGGTGGGTGACCGGGAGGGAAGGCGCGACCGACATGCTGGGCGACCCGCAGAACTACCTCGCGGTCATCAAGGTCGCCGGCGTCGGCGGCGGCGGCGGCAACGCCATCAACCGCATGATCGACGCCGGCCTCAAGGGCGTCGAGTTCGTCGCAGTCAACACCGACGCCCAGGCACTCCTCATCAGCGACGCCGACGTGAAGCTCGACATCGGCCGCCAGCTCACGCGCGGGTTGGGGGCAGGCTCGGACCCCGACGTCGGCCGGCAGGCCGCCGAGGACCATCGCGACGAGATCGAAGAGGTGCTCAAGGGTGCCGACATGGTGTTCATCACCGCCGGGGAAGGTGGCGGCACGGGCACCGGAGGCGCACCGATCGTGGCCGAGATCGCCCGGGGGCTCGGCGCGCTCACGATCGCGATCGTCACGCGGCCCTTCAGCTTCGAAGGGCGCCGGCGCTCGGTGCAGGCCGACGCCGGCTTGCAGCGTCTGCGCGAGAAGGTCGACACGCTCATCGTCGTGCCGAACGACCGCCTGCTCGATGTGGCCGACGAGAAGGCGTCACTGCTGTCGGCGTTCAAGATGGCCGACGACGTGCTCCTCCAGGGCGTGCAGGGGATCACCGACCTCATCACCACCCCTGGACTCATCAACACCGACTTCGCCGACGTGCGGATGGTCATGCAGGACGCCGGGACCGCCCTGATGGGGATTGGTCAGGCTTCCGGCGAGGGCCGGGCGCTCAACTCGGCGCGCGCCGCGATCTCGAGCGCGCTGCTCGAGGCGAGCATCGAGGGCGCGCGCGGGCTCGTGCTCAACGTCGCCGGGCCGTCGGACCTCGGTCTGTTCGAGGTCAACGAGGCGGCGGAGATCGTGAAGGGGACCGCGCACCCCGATGCCAACATCATCTTCGGGGCGACGATCGACGACTCCCTCGGCGACGAGATCCGCATCACCGTGATTGCCGCGGGCTTCGACCGGTATGACGGAGAGCGTCCGAATCTGCGCCGTTCGTCGTCGACCGCGAAGCCGTCACTCGGCCGGGGCGACGTTCCGTCCCCGCGCTCTGCTGCCGACAGCGCGTTCGGTCACGAAGACTTCGGCGACGACGGGGACGACGACGAGTTCGACGTCCCCGAGTTCCTGCGCTGATCGAACCGACCTGATCGAGATCAGCCTCGGCCCGGCTCGGATCGTGTGGAGCGACCGCCATGGTGGCGTCTCCGCGCCTCCGTTCGATCGCGCGAACCTCGGGAGCGGGATCGGAGATCTCCCTGCCGCCGTCGCCGAGAACCGGCGCCTGCTGGCCGAGCGCCTGGCCCTCGGCGACCCGAGCGGCTGGTGCTGGCTCCGCCAGGTCCACGGTACGACGGTCGTAGCGGCGGAGGCTGTTGCGGGCGCGGGGGAGCCGCCCGACGCCGACGCCGCGGTCACCGCGGTCGCGGGGCTGCCCCTCGTGGTGCTGACTGCCGACTGCGCCCCCGTCGCGCTCGCGTGCGACAACGCGGTGGCCGTCGCTCACGCCGGATGGCCCGGCCTGCTGAACGGCGTTCTCGAGGCCGCCGTGACCCGACTCCGGAGCATCGGGCGCGGGCCGGTGCGTGCCGTGCTCGGTCCGTGCGTGCACCCGGCGCGCTACGAGTTCGGCCGAGGCGACCTCGACCGGATGGTCGCCAGGCTCGGTCCGGAGGTCGAGTCGCGCACCGACATCGACACGCCTGCCCTCGACGTCCCAGCCGCGGTCCGGGCCGCGCTCGGCCGCGTCGAGGTGACGGTCGTCGACGACGTGGACGTGTGCACTTCGGCGTCCTCCGACCACTTCTCGCACCGGCGCGACGGACGAACCGGGCGCCAGGGCCTCGTCGTGGTGCTCGACTCGTGAGTACCACCGGCGATGGGCAGATCGACGTTCCCGTCGACCCTCCGGTCGACGTCCGAGCCAATGTCGCTGCCGTGCGAGCCCGCATCGACGCGGCGGCGCGCCGGGTCGGGCGCGATCCCGGTGAGATCACGTTGGTGGCGGCGACCAAGACCGTGGTGGCAGCGCGGGTGGCTGAGGTGATCGCGGCTGGGGTCGTCGACCTTGGGGAGAACCGGGCCCAGGAGCTGCTCGCCAAGGCTTCGGCCCTCGTGGAGCATGGGCCGCGCTGGCACTTCCTGGGCGCGCTCCAGCGCAACAAGGTCAAGGCGCTGGCGCCGTGGATCGCCTGCTGGCAGTCGGTCGATCGGGAGGCCCTGGGCGACTCGATCGCCCGCCACGCACCCGGTTCCCATGTGCTCGTCGAGGTGAACCTCGCCCGGGAGCCCCAGAAGGCGGGCTGTGGTCCCGAGGCGCTCCCCGGGCTGATCGACACGCTGGTCGGACATGGGCTGGTGGTCGACGGGCTCATGACGGTGCCGCCCCAGGGTGACGATCCGCGCCCGTGGTTCACCCAGCTGCGGGGTCTGGCGAGCGACCACGGGCTCGCCGCGCTGTCGATGGGCATGACCGACGACTTCGAGGTCGCCGTCGAGGAGGGCGCGACCATGGTTCGAGTCGGGAGAGCGCTGTTCGGCCCACGGCACCACTCGCAGGAGGCGGGGCGGTAGGCTGATGCGCCGGAGGGCGCGACGTTCCCCTGACCGCGCGGCTCAGTGGCATCTCTGTGGCGTCGAACAATGGTGTACCTGGGTCTCCAGGACGACGATGAATACGGCTACGACGCGCCCTACGACCCGCGCCACGACGACGGCTACGACCAGGGTCCGGTGGGCGGGGGTCCGGTCGGCGGAGGTCCCGACCAGGGCTACGGCGCCGACGACCCCTACGCGACCCCGCGAGTGCCCGAGGGTTCGCACGGCGGCGATGTCCGCACCCTCGGGGGCACCCAGCCCGATGCACGATCGGTCGGCGTACGGGACCGTCCCGGGGTAGTGGGGGTCGGGCAGCCGACCGTCCGGCCCCTCCCACGCGAGGAACCGCCCAGCGGCGTGTCGATCAGCCGGCCCGGGGTCGGGCGCGCGGTGTCCACGGCGGCGGGGAAGGTGCATGTGGTCGAGCCGCGAGGCTTCAACGACGCCCAGGAGGTCGGTGATCGGGTCAAGGCCAATCAGCCGGTGATCCTCAACCTGCAGGGCAGCACGAAGGAGCTGCGCCGTCGGCTCATCGACTTCGCGAGTGGGCTCGCCTACGCGGTCGATGGCTCCATGACGCGGGTCGCCGACGCGGTGTTCCTGATCTCGCCGGTCAACGTCGAGATCTCCGACGTCGAGAAGGAACGGCTCGAGGCCAAGGGCCTCTACCGGCGCGACTGATCCGGCACGACTGATCCGACGTGGACCTCATCTGCAACCTCATCACGATCTTCATCGTCCTGCTCTTTGTCCGCGCGGTCCTGTCGTGGTTCCCGGTGCGGCCGGACGGGCCGATGGCCCAGCTCGGCCAGATCCTCGTGACGCTCACCGACTGGGCGTTGCGCCCGCTGCGGTCGGTGATCCCGCCGGCCGGCATGTTCGACCTCTCGTTCATGGTGCTGGTCTTCGGGCTGTTCATCCTCCGCAGCGCCATTTGCTCCTGACCAGCCGAGCGTCCGGGCGCCGGGTCCGCCCGGCCTCCTGGCGCGGAGCCCGAGGTCGCTAGCATTGGGCGCCATGGCTTCCATGGACGTGTCTCCCCAAGAGCTGCGCGACATCGAGATTCGTGAGGCGTGGCGCGGGTACCACCGCGACGACGTCGACGAGCTCCTCGAGCGCGCGGCGGCAACGATCGAACATCTCGAGGCAGAGAACCAGCAGCTGCGCGCTCGCATGTCGCAGGGTGGTGGCCCGGCCCGCGCCGCCGCGCCGGCTCCCATGCCCGCGGCCGTGGTGGCGGCACCGCCGCCCGCGACACCCGCTCCGGCACCGGTCGCCGCGGCCGCGCCCTCGCGGATCGCCGACACCGACGTGATCCAGCGCACGCTCGTCCTGGCCCAGAAGGCCGCCGACGAGGCCGTCGCGGAGGCACGTCAGGAGGCCCAGCGACTCGTCGGTGACGCCGAAGCGCACTCGAAGGACTTGGTGAACCGCGCCAGCGCACGCGCGGCCGAGATCGCAGAGACCGAGCGTCGCAAGCTCGAGGAAGACATCGGACGCCTGCAGAACACGCGCGACACGCTCAACGCTGATGTCGATGCACTCGAGCGTTTCGAGCAGGAGTACCGCGACCGACTCCGCCGCGCGATCGGGGCCGAGCTCGACCTGCTCGGCGAGACGGCGTCAGGTGCGTTGGAGCGCCCTCCGCTCCACGACGTTGAGCTCCCGCGGGCCACGACCGCGAGCTGGTCCGCAGCACCGGCTTCTCCGCCCGCCGAGGGTTCCTGGTCGGCGTCCCAGGAAGGCGTCGCCGCGGCGCCGCCTGCCCCCACCGGGCCGCCGGGCGCCGGGGCCGCCACCGTGCACATCGAGGCGGTGCCTGCAGGGGACGCCGCGTGGGACCCGGCTCCTGCCGGTGGTTGGGCTGACACGCCGACGGCCGGGGTCATCGACGACTCGGCCGAGATGGCGCTCATCGACGATCACGAGGCCCATGGCGAGAGCCTCGACGACGACGCGTTCTTCGCGTCGCTCCGTGAGGCCGTCCGCGATGACGCCCCGCTCGCCGACGGGGGAGTCGCGGGCGCTGGTGACGACGACTCGGCGTTCTTCGACCAGGAGGACACCGACGAGCATCGAGGGCTGTTCAAGCGTCGCCGCTAGCGGGCTCCTGGGGCCGGCTCCCTGACTCAGGCGATGACGACGCGCACCGCGATGGGCACGCCATCGACCTCGAGCGCAGCCGCGTCGTCGGGCGCGTCCGCCAGTGAAGCAACCCTCCACTCGACCGCGAGCACCTCGCCGGCGATCCAGTCGCCGTGGACGCGGGCCGCGTCGGCCACGGGGCCGCCGGTGAAGACGGTCACCCGGATCCGGTCGGAGAGGGCCAGGTCGATGGCCTTGCGGTGATCGTTCAGCGTACGTACGAGCTCGCGGGCGAGCCCTTCGAGGCGCAGATCATCGTCGAGGCCGATGTCGAGCGCGACGGCATAGCCGCCTTCTTCGGCGAGCACGAGCTCCTCGTGAGCGACGGCGCGGATCTCCACGTCGTCGGGTCCGATCTCGATCGCCTCCCCGGCGACGGAGAGCGCGAACACGCCGTCGCGCTCGAACCCCTCTGACACGGCGCGGCCGTCGACGGCGGCGAGCGCAGCCTTGACCTTCGGCATGAGCGGACCGACGCGCGGGCCGAGTCGCCGGAAGTTGGGCACGACGGCATAGTCGAGCAGGCGGGTGAGGTCGCCGATCGGCTCGACCAGCTTGACGTTGAGCTCCTCGGCGACCTCGGCGACGAGATCGCCGGGGAGGACCACACCGTCGGGCAGTAGCACGAGGGCGCGGCGAAGTGGCTGGCGCACCTTGATCTTGGCGTCGGCGCGGGCCGCCCGGCCGAGCGTGACGATCTGGCGGACCGCACGCACCGCGGCGTCGAGCGCAGGGTCGATCGGGTTCGGATCGATCTCGGGCCAGTCGGCGAGGTGCACGGACTCGCCCGTGCCGCCGAGGTTGCTCCAGAGCTCGTCGGCGACGAACGGGCAGAGGGGCGCGAGCAGCAGCGCGATCGTCGCGAGCGACTCGTGGAGCGTCGCGTGCGCGTGCGGATCGGAGGATTTCCAGAACCGGGCACGTGATCGGCGGACGTACCAGTTGGAGAGGTCGTCGACGACGCGTTCGAGCGCCTGCGCGGCGCGCAGGGCATCGAAGTCGTCGAGTGCCTCGGTCACCTCGCGCACCGTTGCGTGGACACGAGAGCGCGCCCAGCGGTCCATCACATGCGTCGGGACGTGATGTGGACCAGCCGCACCGATCGAGGGAGTGGGTTCCCACGAGTCGAGGGACGCGTACGTGATGAAGAAGTAGTACGTGCTCCACAGTGTGACGAGGAACCGGCGGGTCGACTCGTCGATCGCCTGCTCGTCGATCCGACGGTTCGTCCAGGGGGAACCGGCCGAGAAGAAGTACCAGCGCAGCGCGTCCGCCCCGCGCGTGTCGAGGATCGACCAGGGGTCGATGACGTTACCCTTCGACTTCGACATCTTCTGCCCTTCGCGATCGACCACGTGCGCGAGACAGACCACGTTGCGATACGGGGACCGGTCGAACACGAGCGTGTTCACGGCGAGCAGGGAGTAGAACCAGCCGCGGGTCTGGTCGATCGCCTCACAGATGAAGTCGGCGGGGAAGCGATCGCCGAAGCGGTCGGCATTGTCGAATGGATAGTGGAGCTGGGATGCCGGCATCGCACCCGAGTCGAACCAGGCGTCGAGCACGGGCGCGACCCGATCGGCGCGGCCGCCGCATGCCGGGCAGGTGATCGTGATCTCGTCGACGGCGGGGCGATGCAGGTCGAGGTCGGTGAGGTCGCGTGCCGCGAGCTCGGCGAGCTCGGCTACCGAACCGACGCAGGTGTCGTGGTTGCATTCTCGGCCCCGCCAGATCGGGAGGGGCGTACCCCAGAATCGGTCCCGTGACAGTGCCCAGTCGACGTTGTTCTCGAGCCAGTCCCCGAAGCGCCCGTGCTTGATGTGCTCCGGGTGCCAGCCGATCTCCTCGTTCTCCCGAAGCATCTCGTCGCGGCGGTCCGAAGTGCGCGCGAACCACGTGGGCTTCGCCCAGTAGATCAACGGCGTGGAGCACCGCCAGCAGTGGGGGTAGGCGTGCGTGTAGTCGACGACGCGTTCGAGGATCCCGGCCGCACCGAGGTGGTCGATGATGGCCGGGTCGGTGTCCTTGACGAACTGCCCCGAGTACTCCGGGACCGAAGCGTCGAAGCGTGCGGCCGCGTCGATGGGGTTGAGCACCGGGAGGTCTTCGCGTTCAGCGATCTCGCGGTCGATCTCACCGAAGGCGGGGGCGAGGTGCACCACTCCCGAGCCGTCGTCGACCGTGACGAAGTCGGCGAGGACCACCCGGTTCGCGGCCTTCCCATTCGCGAGGTGGGTGAGGGGGAGGACGGCAAATGGCCGCTCGTAGCGCCGCCCGACGAGGTCGGTGACAGGGACGTCGGCGATCACCGTGGCGTGGTCGCCGAGCACATCGGCCACGCGGTCGGCCGCGAGCACCACGTCTCGGCGGCCGTCGCTCCCCTGCACCCGGACGTAGCGCACGTCGGGGCCGACTGCGGCGGCGACGTTCGACACCAGGGTCCACGGGGTCGTGGTCCACACCAACAGGTCGAAGTCGCCGTCGACCACGGGGAACCGCACGTAGACCGAGGCCTCGGTGACATCCTCGTAACCCTGGGCAACCTCGTGGCTGGACAGTGCCGTCCCGCATCGTCCGCAGTACGGGACGACACGGAACCCTTCGTAGACGAGACCCTTGTCCCACATCGTTCGCAGATGCCACCAGACGCTCTCGATGTAGCCGTTGTCGAGCGTCCAATACGCGTCGGCGGTGTCGATCCACATCCCGATCCGGGCGCTGAGCGCCTCGAAGTCGTCGACGTAGCGATGCACCGACTCACGACACCGCTCGTTGAACTCGGCGATGCCGTACTGCTCGATCTCGTGCTTGCCGCTGAATCCCAGCTCCTTCTCGACCTCGAGCTCGACCGGGAGTCCGTGGCAGTCCCACCCACCTTTTCGGGCGACGGCCCGCCCGCGCATGGTGTGGAAGCGCGGAAAGAGGTCCTTGAAGACCCGTGCCCATGCGTGGTGGATCCCCGGGCGCCCGTTCGCGGTCGGTGGACCCTCGTAGAAGACCCACTCGGGCGCGCCGTCACGCCGACGGAGGCTCTCGCCGAACACGTCGTCGTCGGCCCATCGGCGCAGCACCCGCGCTTCGAGCGCGACGAGATCGAGGTCGCGGTCGACCGGGACGAACGGCACGGTTGGGAGCGTACGCGGTGCCGGGTGGACCGACGGCACCATTCACGGGCGGCCGCGGCTCGGGCCACGTCGTTGGAACCCGGGCGCGCGGGGGTTGTACGATCCGGCGCTCCCCGGGCCTCCCGCGCCCGGCCCCGAGACCGAAGGGAAGACCATGCCCGGGGCCACAGGCAAGCAGTCCGGCGCGCGCCGCGTCGGCACGAAGAAGACAATGACGAAGGCAGCAGGCCGGACCGCAGCCACGCGCGTCAAGCCGGCATCCACGCGCACCAAGCCCGTCGCGAAGAAGGTCGCGAAGGCGCCGGCGAAGAAGTCGACCAAGCCCGTCGCGAAGAAGATCCCGAAGAAGGTCACGAAGAAGTCGACCAAGCCCGTCGCGAAGAAGATCCCGAAGAAGGTCACGAAGGCGGTCGCTCCTGCGAAGGCGGCGGGTGCGCGCAAGAAGACCGTCATCTGCGAGCTCTCGGGCTTCGAGGTCACTCCTGGCAAGCCAAAGCTCTCGCCCAAGACGCTCGATCGCCTCCGCCACAAGCTGTTGGAGGAGCAGAAGCGGCTGCAGGGCCAGGCCGACGAGCTCGCGGCCGAAGCCGAGCAGCTCGCCCGCGACCGAGAAGGCGGTGACACCCAGTTCGACGAGGAGTCCGGCGATGGGGACATTGTCAACATCGAGCGCGAGCGCGACCTCCTCCTGTCGGCGTCAGCCCGCCAGGTGGTCGACGAGATCGGCGACGCCCTCGCGCGCATGAAGAAGGGCACGTACGGTGTCTGCACGCCCGCAGGGAGACGCTTGCCGCTGGAACGCCTCGAAGCGATCCCGTGGGCGAACGTGTGCGTCGACTGCAAGGCACGTGCCGAACGACGACGCTGATCGGCGCGGCCCCGCGCACTCCGACCAGCGGCGGCGCGCCCTGCTCGTCGTCGTCATCGTCGTCGCCGTGGTCCTCTTCGATCAGCTCACGAAGACGTGGGCGGTGGCGAGCCTCGCCGACGGTCCGGTCTCGATCATCGGGACCGACGTCGAGCTTGCACTCAGCCGCAACACCGGCGGTGCGTTCAGCCTCTTTCAGGGGATGACGCCGGTGCTCGCTGTGCTGGCGATCGTGCTCGTGGTGTTCCTCGTGCGCGCGGCTCGCAGGACGGAGCGCATCGTCGCGGTGTTGGCGCTGGCGCTCGTGCTGGGTGGCGCGATCGGCAACCTCGGCGACCGCGTCTTCCGCTCGCCCGGGTTCCTGCGCGGGGCCGTCGTCGACTTCGTTCGGGTCGGCACGTTCCCTACCTTCAACGTCGCGGACTCCGCCATCACGGTGGGAGCGATCTTGCTCGTCGGTTGGAGCCTCTTCGGTGGCGGCCGCGACCGGCCCGAGGCTGCCCCGTCGTGAGCGACCGGGAGCCGATCGTCGTGCCGGAGTCGCTCGCCGGCGAGCGACTCGACCGAGCGGTCTCCCTGCTCACCGGTTGGAGTCGCGCCGAGGTGCAGCACCTGGTCGCCGACGAGGCGGTGCTGGTAGGTGGCCAACCGGCGCCGAAGAGCCACCGTCTCGTCGTGGGCGAGATCATCGAGCTGCTCGGTGCGCCCAGCCCGCCGGAGCTTCCCGGCCCGGAACCCGTCCCGATCGACGTGCGCCACGTGGACGCCGCCGTCGTGGTCGTGGCCAAGCCGGCCGGGCTCGTCGTGCATCCGGGCCCCGGGCATGCGCACGGCACGCTCGTGCACGGGCTGCTGGACCGGTTCCCCGAGATCGCCACGGTCGGTGATCCCGCGCGCCCCGGCATCGTTCACCGTCTCGACCGGGACACGAGTGGGCTGATGGTGGTCGCGCGCTCCCCGGACGCGTACACCGGGTTGGTCGGCGCCCTCGCGGCGCGCGAGGTGGACCGCCGGTATCTCGCGCTCGTGACCGGTGAGCTTGCGTCACCCCGGGGCGTCATCGACGCGCCGATCGGACGGTCGACCCGCCAGCGCACCCGCATGGCCGTGCGTGAGGCGGGCCGCCCGGCCCGCACCGGCTACGAGGTTCGTTCCGTGTGGCCCGGCGCGTCGGTCTCGCTGCTCGAGTGCCGGCTCGAGAGCGGTCGGACCCACCAGATCCGGGTGCACCTGGCGGCCATCGGGCATCCGGTGGTAGCCGACGGCGCCTACGGCGGTCGACGTCTCCCGGATGGTCCGGACCGTCCGTTCCTGCACGCGTACGCCCTCGGCTTCACCCATCCGGTGGACGGGCACCCGCTGGTCTTCGAGGATCCGCTGCCGGGCGACCTCGCGGCTGTCCTGGACGCGCTCGGCCCGCCGGGGGGCTGACACCCCGCCGGCGGGCCGCTTGCGTGTCTGGGCTTCTTGGGGCACCGAAAGGACTCGGTACCAGAACACCGTAAGGGACGACACCCCAGCGCCAGCCGAGGCTTTCCCCAGGAACAGGTAAAGGTTGCCCCCGGAGCGTGCCGACGCGAAGGACATGCGGGTACTCCTCGTGGAAGACGATCAGGCCATCGCGACCCCTCTCGTGCGGGGCCTCGAGCGGGAGGGCTTCCACGTACGCCATTGCGACCGTGGTGGCGACGCGCTCGCAGCGCTCGACGACGAGGCGAGTGATGTGGTGCTGCTCGACCTCGGGCTGCCGGACGTCGACGGGTTCGACCTGTGTCGTGAGGTCCGGGCCCGGTCCGACGTACCGATCATCGTCGTGACGGCTCGCGGCGACGAAGTCGATCGCGTGGTGGGCCTCGAGCTCGGCGCCGATGACTACGTCGTCAAGCCGTTCGGGCTGCGGGAGCTCGTTGCACGGATCCGGGCAGTCTCCCGGCGAGCGATGGTGCGGCCCGAGTCCGATGACGAGGCCGGGCGCCTGCACGTCGACCGTCGCACCCGTCGCGTCGTGGTCGACGGGGCCGAGGTATCGCTCACCCCGAAGGAGTTCGACCTCCTGGCGTTGCTGGCCGACGACCCGGGCGCGGTCTACGGTCGCCAGCAGATCCTCGATGAGGTATGGGACCCGCACTGGTACGGGCCGACGAAGACGCTCGACGTCCACATCGGGAGCCTGCGACGCAAGCTCGGCGATGCCCGATGGATCGAGACCGTCCGCGGTGTCGGGTACCGCCTGGGTGAGGACGGCGCACGGGTGTGAGGCGTCGACTGCTGATCTCGTACCTGTCACTCCTGTTGTTCGTGCTGCTCGCGCTCGAGCTGCCCCTCGGTCTCTCCTTCGCCAACGCCGAGCATCGTCATCTCGCGAGCCAGGTGCAGACCGACGCCTATGCGCTCGCGTTGCGCGCCGGCGAGGCGATGGCCGACTCGACCCTTGCCGCCACCCCCACCGACGGGCTCGACCGTTTGGCGCGCTCCTTCCGCCATCAGACCGGGCTGCGAGCGGTGATCGTCGACGCGGGCAGCGTCGTGGTCGCCGCCGCCGGCGCGGGAGAGCCGCCGGTCGGCCAGGACCTCGGCGGGCGTCCCGAGATGGCCGCCGCGGCTCGCGGGCGACAGTCGTCGGGTGATCGCACCGCCGGCGACGGCGACGTGCTCAGCGTCACCGTGCCGGTGCTCTCGAATGACGCCTCCGTCGGCGCAGTCCGGGTCTCGGCGTCGCTCACGGTGGTGACCGAGCGCGCTCGCGAGCACTAGTTGATCCTCGGCGCACGCGGGGGAGTCGTGGCGATGATCGTGCTCCTCGTGAGCGTGCTGCTCGCACGCTCGTTCACCCGACCGCTCGCCGAGCTCGGCGCGAGCGCAGCGCGACTTGGCGACGGCGATCTCTCGGCTCGCGTGAGCGTGCCCGATGATCCACCCGAGCTCCACGGCCTCGCTCGGTCGTTCAACGCGACCGCGGCGCGTATCGAGACGCTCGTGCTCGCGCAGCAGGCATTCGTCGCCGACGCCTCGCATCAGCTCCGCACTCCGCTGACCGCCCTCAGTCTGCGACTCGAGAACCTCGAGGAGGAGAGTTCGGCGTTCCACGTCGAGGACCTCCAGGGCGCGCGCACCGAGGTTCGACGCCTGGCCCGACTCGTCGACGGCCTGCTCACCCTTGCTCGGGCCGAGGACGCGACGGCCCCGACCACCGACATCGACGTCGCGGCCGTACTCGCCGGACGGAGGGACGCATGGGAAGCAGCGGCGTCGGAGCGTGGCGTGGTGCTCGACGTCGCCCTCGAGGCGCCGGACGTCAGAAGCGTCCCCGGTCGGCTGGAGCAGATCCTCGACAACCTCCTCAGCAACGCACTCGACGTCGCACCGGCCGGGACGGCGGTCACGGTGACGGCGGGACGCGCCGGCGCCGCGGTTCGCCTCGAGATCTGCGACGCCGGACCGGGCATGATCCCCGAGCAGCGCGCTCGCGCGTTCGATCGGTTCTGGAGAGCCGAGCCGAGTCGCCGTGATCGGGGCGGGTTCGGACTCGGACTCGCGATCGTCGGGCGCCTGGTCGCCGCCGACGGCGGATCGGTGGAGTTGACCGACGCACCCCAGGGTGGGCTCTCGGTCGTGTTGCTCCTCCCCGGCGCTCGTGCCGGCGTGCCGCTCGATCCGGTGGTCGTCAGCGTCTGAACGCGTCGACCCCGTCGAGGCCCAGGCTCGTGCCGTCGCCGCCGACCAGCAGGCCGGTGGCGCCGCCGCGCCGCAACGCTGCGTTCGCCGCGGCAACGTCGGGGGCGAGGAATGCCGCCTTCGCGAGAGCTTCTGCGTCACGCGCCCGTCCGGCGATGACCGTCGCCGCGAGCCAGGGAACGCGCGCCGGGGCGCCGGTCCGCGGATCGATGACGTGGTGGTACTCCGTGCGCCCTCGACGCCAGGTGCGTCGTCGACGGCTGGTCGTCGCCACACCGCCCTCGGCGAGCGCGAGCACAGGGCGGTCGTCAGCCTCCTCGACCTCGATGATCCAGGCGTCGTCGCGCGGGGGCGTGCCGATGACCCGCAGGTCGCCGCCCAGGTTCACGCATACCCCGATGGCGCCGGCGGCGCCGAGCTCGTCGGCGACGACGTCGGCCGCGAACCCCTTGGCGAGGCCTCCGAGATCGAGCGTGACGCCGGGTGGCAACGTGACCGAGCCGACGATCGGGTCGAGCACGATGCCGGCACATCCGGGAGAGGGGCCGACGTCGGGTCGTTCGAGGGCGGGGCCGTCGGGCTCGACCGACCGGAAGTCGCGGTCGTAGCCCGACGCTGCCACCGACGCCGCGGTAGTCGGGTCGCATGCTCCGGCGGTGCGTTCCCACGACAGGACGGCGTGGCGCAGCAGCTCGAAGGTGATCCCGGCGACGACGACCGGTCGTCCGGCAGCGGCGTTGAGGCGGCTGAGCTCACTGTCAGGACGGAAGCGGCTCCAGCGCGCCTCCAGCTGCTCGAGGCGCTCGAGCGCCCACCGGCCCAGCTGATGAGCGACCTGCTCGTCCTCGGCGACGACGATCACGTGCACGTCGGTGCCCATTGCGCGTGCGGTCGACTCGTGCGTCGGCACGGAAGGGTCAGCTCGGCGTGACCGCGGGGAGCGGATGACCGACCCGAGTTTGTTCGACGAGGTCGGCGAGGGTGACGCGTTCGAGGACGAGGCGCATCTCTTCGGACACGCCGAACCAGACCTCCTGGAGCGCGCAGTGGCCCTCGCAGTGGTCATGCTCACCGATGACGGTGACGAGCGGGCCTTCGACGGCCCCGAGGATCTGCGCGAGGGTGATCTCGGCCGCGGGTCTTGCGAGCACGTAGCCACCGCCCACCCCGCGCTTGGATCGCACGAGGCCCGCACCCTTGACGGCGAGCAGGATCTGCTCGAGGTACGGCTGGGGGAGGGTGGTTCGTTCCGCGATCTCCTTGACCGACGTCGGTCGATCGGACTCGTGCAGCGCGAGCGAGAGGAGCGCCCGGGCCGCGTAGTCGCCGCGCGTGGACACCTTCATGACGCCGCCATGGTCGCGCACGAACGGGACCCTCGGCGACACCGGGGCCGAGCCCGGGCGGCATCACCGTTCGGGTGGAGACAGGCAATCGTGAGGGAAGGCAATCGTGAGGGAAGCAATCGTGGGGGAAGCAATCGTGGGGAGGTCGATAGCCTGCGCTCGTGAGCGAGCCCGAGCCTGTCCTACCGGTCTATGACGGGCCCGGCCTCGCGTCGCTCGTTCCCGCCCTGCTCGGTGCGAGGGATGCGCCATGGCTCCCGGACCCGGTGGCCGGCGCGCGCAGCGTCGTCCTTCTCGTCGTCGACGGCCTCGGCTGGGACCAGATCACCGCACGCGGCGCGGGGCTCCCGGCGATCGCCGGGCTCCAGGGCTCTGCGATCACGTCGGTCGCTCCGTCGACGACTGCTGCGGCGCTCACGTCGATCACGACCGGTGTAGCGCCGTCGCAGCACGGGCTGATCGGTTACCGGGTCCGCGTCGACGGCACCGTGCTCAACGCGCTGTCGTGGCGCACCGACGGTCGCACTGCACCGGATCCGCGCTCCGTGCAGCGGGTCGCGCCGTTTCGCGGGCGGGATGTTCCTGTGGTGACGAAGCAGGAGTTCCGCAACACGGGCTTCACGGAGGCCCACCTGCGTGGAGCGCGCTTCGTTGGATGGCGTGCAGTCTCGTCGCTGGTGGAGCGGTGTCGTCGCCTCGTGGCCGCCGGCGAGCCGTTCGTGTACGCGTACTACCCGGGTGTCGACGAGGTCGCGCACGCCTATGGCCTCGAGGATGGCTTCTTCGACGCCGAGGTGGCGTTCGCCGACCGCCTCGTCGGCGATCTGGTGTCGGCGCTGCCGGACCACGCGACCGTGCTCGTGACCGCCGACCACGGGCAGGTCGATCTCGGTCCGGAGTCCTGGCTCGGTCTCGGCGCGATCGGGGAGCTCGTCGACGCGGCTTCGGGCGACGGTCGGTTCCGGTACCTGCACGCGCGGCGCGGCGCGGCCGACGAGCTGGTGGCCGGTGCCCGCGAGCTGCACGGCGCGCACGCGTGGGTGCGATCGCGCGACGAGCTCCTGGAGGATGGGTGGCTCGGGCCCGAGCCCCCGGTGGTGGTAAGACGACGCCTGGGCGACGTCGTCCTCGCCGCCCGCGAACCGGTGGCCTTCATCGACCCCGCGCTCCCCGGTGAGGCGAACCTGCGATCGGGCCACGGCTCACTGACCGAGGCGGAGATGCGGGTTCCGCTCCTCGGGGCACGCGGCACCGCAGGGACCGCCCGCGCGACGCGCTAAGTTTCGGGGAACTACACCGATGTCATTTGTCCACAGGCCTGTGGAGAACGCCTCGTGAAGGAAGCCTCGTGAAGGAAGCCTCGTGAAGGAAGCCTCGTGAAGGAAGCCTCGTGAAGGAAGGGAGTGCGTGACGGCGTGACCAAGTCGTTCGTGCACCTGCACCTGCACACCGAGTACTCGATGCTCGACGGCGCGGCCCGGGTCCCCGAAGTGCTCGCGACTGCCGTCGCCGATGGTCAACCTGCCGTCGGCATCACCGACCACGGCAACATGTACGGCGTCGTCGAGTTCTCGCGTGCCGCGCGCGACGCAGGCATCAAGCCCGTCATCGGCACGGAGGCGTACTTCGTCACCACGAGTCGCTTCGACCGACCCAAGCGTGCCGAGCACGAGATCTTCCA
>JALHSW010000541.1 GCA_022865365.1 Acidimicrobiia bacterium
CGCAGTTGGCCTCCGAGCTCCTTCGTCGCGACCCGGACCCGATCGCGTACGGCGGCGAGATCGCCGATCGGTGCCGCGACCGCGCCGACGCCGGTGGGCGCCCGGTACTCGCCGAACACGTCACGCAGGGCGCCGGCCCACTCGCCGACCGTCCCGCCCGCCCGAGCGAGCGCGATCGTGGCCGGAACCAGGTTCTCCGACGTTGCCGCGGTGGCGCGTAGCGCATCGAGCGCCGCGCCGACGGCGGACGCGTCCCGCGCGTCGCGCCAGCGCTCGAGGTGTTCGACCTGCTCTCGTTCGGCCGCGGCGTCGACCGTGACGATCGAATGCTCGGTGTCGATCGCGGCCAGAGCAGATGGTTCGGCCTCGGTGAAGCAGTTCACGCCGACCACCTGAAGATCACCGGACTCGATCCGTCGCACTCGCTCGGCGTTGCTCTGCACGAGTCGTGCCTTCATCGCGTCGATCATCTCGAACGCGCCGCCGCCGTCGAGCACCCACTGCAGCTCCGCGTCGGCCGCCTCGACGAGCTCGGTCGTCTTGGCCTCGACCACCACCGAGCCCTCGAACAGGTCCCCGTACTCGAGGAGGTCGGTCTCGTACGCGAGCACCTGCTGCATGCGCAGTGACCACTGCTGATCCCACGGGGTGGGGAGCCCGATCGCCTCGTTCCAGCACGGCAGCTGGACGGCGCGGGCGCGGGCGTCCTTCGAGAGCGTGACGCCGAGCATCTCGAGCACCACACGCTGCACGTTGTTCTCGGGCTGCGCTTCGGTGAGCCCGAGCGAGTTCACCTGCATCCCGTAGCGGAAGCGCCGCAGCTTCGGGTCGGTCACGCCATAGCGCTCGAGACAGATGCGGTTCCACAGGCGCGTGAAGGCGCGCATCTTGCACATCTCCTCGACGAAGCGGATCCCCGCGTCGACGAAGAACGAGATCCGACCGACCACCTCCGGGAACTCCTCGGCACTCACCTGGCCCGACGCTCTCACCGCATCGAGCACACCGACGGCGGTGGCGAGCCCGTACGCGATCTCCTGGACGGGGGTCGCGCCCGCCTCCTGGTAGTGGTACGGGCAGACGTTGATCGGGTTCCACGCCGGGGCGTGGCGCCAGGTGTGGCACACCAGGTCGACGGTGAGCCGGCGTGATGCCTCGGGGCCGAAGATGTACGTGCCCCGGGAGAGAAACTCCTTGACGATGTCGTTCTGTGTCGTCCCCGAGAGCTTGGCGGGGTCGACGCCCTGCTCCCCGGCGAGCGCCGCGTACATGCCGAACAGCCAGACGGCGGTGGCGTTGATCGTCATCGAGGTGTTCATCTCGTCGAGGGGGATGCCCTCGAAGAGGATGCGCATCTCACCGAGGTGCGGTACCGGCACCCCGACCTTGCCGACCTCCCCACGCGCCAGGGGGTCGTCGGGGTCGTACCCCGTCTGGGTCGGCAGATCGAAGGCGACGGAGAGGCCGGTCTGACCCTTGGCGAGGTTGGTGCGGTACAGCTCGTTGGAGGCCCGGGCCGATGAATGACCCGAGTAGGTCCGCATGAGCCATGGGCGATCCCGCTCGCTCACGCTCCCATCCTCCCGAGCTCTTGATTCTTGGACTCGCTGCTTCTTGGACTCGCTGCTTCTTGGGCCCGCTGCTTCTTGGGCCCGCTATTTCTTGGGGTAGTCGTAGAAGCCGGCTCCGGCCTTCCGGCCGAGCTTCCCGTCCTTCACCAGCCGCACGAGCATCGGGGACGGCTCGTAGTTGGGGTCCTCGAACTCGGCGTGCAGCGCCTCGATGATCGACAGGCTCGTGTCGAGACCGACGAGGTCGAGCAGCTCGAGCGGGCCCATCGGGAAGTTGCAGCCGCCCTTCATCGCGGCGTCGATGTCATCGCGTGTCGCGACCTCGTCGGCGAGGAGCTTCACCGCGTTGTTCAGGTAGGGGAACAGCAGCGCGTTCACGATGAACCCGGCCTGGTCGCGAACATCGACGGCGGTCTTGCCATACGACTCGGCGAAGGCGCGAGCCGTAGCGATCGTCTTGTCGGACGATGCCGTGGCTCGGACGATCTCGACGAGGGCCATCGCCGGGGCGGGGTTGAAGAAGTGGATGCCGCACACCTGGCCGGGGCGGCCGGTCGCTGCTGCCATCTTCGCGACCGAGAGCGTGGAGGTGTTGGTGGCGAGGATCGCGTCCTCACCGCAGATGCGGTCGAGCTCGGCGAACAGCTCGAGCTTGGGCGCCATCTCTTCGACGATCGACTCGAGCACGAGGTCGCACTCGGCGAGC
>JALHSW010000542.1 GCA_022865365.1 Acidimicrobiia bacterium
CGAGTCCTGCTCGTGCTGTACTCAGCACCCCTTGCCGGCAGAAGCCGAAGACAACCAGTGAGACCCCGCCGAAGCGGGGCCTCATGAACTGGATGCGATGGTGGCGGGGGTGGGATTTGAACCCACGACCTTCGGGTTATAAGCAACTTGACGAACGTCCGTCTGGTACCGCCCAGTACCGCCCAGTCCCAAAATCCCCGGCTCGGCGTCCGTGCAGTCCCACTGAGTCCGCCCAGTACCGCCGAGTCCGGGCCCACTGGTGACAAGTTCGGTGACAAGCGACGGTTCGCACCCTCGGACCGACACGACAGCTCGGGCGTGCTCAACTCCGAAGATCATACCGTCGGCATGCCTGCGAGCAGGTCGTCGACTTCTCGAATGACCATTTCGTAGAAGTCGTCCGTGGAGAGGCCGCTGCCGGTCGATGCGTGCAGTTCGAATTCGTCGTCTCCAAGAACGGCGCGTGCGTCCTCGATGCTGGTCTCGTGGAAGCTCGCATAGAACGGTGGACCTGTTACTCCGACCTGCCGGCAGTAGCCGACGGATTGGGCAACGAGCTCCGGCCGACCGACGCGGTTGAAGACCTGGATGGCGATGTAGAGGTTGGGCACGAGCAAGCGTTCCGAGCGTGCACTTGCGGTCATCTGTTCGCGGATCGCCTCGAGACCTCGGCGCGCATCGCCGTAATGACCTTCGAGGGCCGCGAGCAGGCCTAGCGAGGGAATTCGCTCACTATCGTTCTCGAGTTTCCTGAGGATGGTCAGGGCCTCGTGGAGCAGCGTGACTGCTCCGCTCGGGTCCGTCGGCGCCAGCGCGAGAGCCTTGACATAGAGGCTCGCGGCGATGAGCGTCGGCTGACCGAGCCCGCGTGCTTCGACGAGCGAATGCTCGGCGAGCTCGAGCCCTTCGGCATATCGGCCCGTCATGGTCGCGTGAGCGGCCAAGGCGATCCGAAGCCCGCTCGCGCCGAGCACGTCGCCTGCCGCCTCGGCCGTAGCGAGCCCCTCCTTTGCCAAGTCATAGGCCGCGGCGAATGCTCCCGCACCGCGGAGCCAGCTTTGGACGGAGAGGAGGTAGATGTAGGCCGCAGTGGCGAACCGGGCCCCGGCGCGCTGCGCTTCGATCGACGCCTCGAACATCGAGATCGCTTCTGCAACTTCACCCTGCATGGCCTGCGCCCAGCCCGCCTCGGCGAGGACCCGGGCCCGCAGTGGATGCTGATCGGCACCGACGACGCACAGGGCTCGCTCCGCGAGGAATGCCGTGCCGAGGAGCGGACGCGCCGATCCTTGCCGAGTGAAGGATGCCGCAATTCGCATCGCAATATCGGTCTCGTCGGCGTTCACGGCCCAACCGACGGCGACCTCGAGGTTGTCGATTTCGAAACGCAGTCGCTCGAGCCAAGTCTGCTCGTCGGCGGAATACAGGCCTCGCCCCGCGGCCCGCGCGAAGTCCACGTACCATTGCGCGTGCCGTCGGCGAACCTCCTCGGCCTCTCCTGAGTCCAGGAGATGCTCATGCGCATATTGTCGAACGGTCTCGAGCATGCCGTAACGCGTGACTGAGCGCGTGCGGTCGACCGTCACCAGCGACTTGTCGACCAGACCGGCCAGGACATCGAGGGCGTCGACCACGCCGTCGTCATCCCCGATGACTGCCTCGGCAGCATCCATCGTGGAGCCGCCTGCGAACACCGAAAGCCTCGCGAACACGACCCGTTCGACCGGTGTGAGCAGGTCGTAGGACCAGTCGACCGCTGCTCGCAACGTTTGATGTCGTTCCACGGCGCCGCGTCCACCTGTGAGCAGTCGAAATCGTTGATCGAGTCGGTGGGCCAGCTCCTGGATGCTGAACATCGAGACGCGTGCCGCCGCGAGCTCAATCGCGAGAGGAATGCCATCGAGCCGTCGACACACCCCCGCCACTGCGGCCCGATCTTCCGCGGTGAGTTCAAGCGTCGAATCGAACGCGGCAGCACGCTCGCAAAAGAGGTCGATCGCCGACTCCTCGTTGAGAGACGGGACCGAGAACATTTGCTCGCCCGGAACCCGCAAACCTTCGCGGCTCGTGACCAAGAACGACACGCTGGGCGCTTCGCGCAGGATGAGCTCGACAACCCGACGCACCTCGGTGATCAGGTGCTCACAGTTGTCGAGCACCAGCAGGAGCTTTCTGGCGCGCAATACGTCAATGAGCGAGTCCTCCAGGGTGCGCCCCGATCGCACCTCGACGTCGAGAGCAGCCGCGATCACCGCGACGACACGTGTCGCCTCGACGGAGGACAGCTCAGCGATCCACGCACCGTCAGGGAATCGCTCCAAGGATTCCGCGGCGACCTGTAGCGCCAGACGCGTCTTTCCTACGCCACCGACACCGGTCAAGGTCACCACCCGATGACTCGTCGAGAGCTCCTCGACCGACTCGAGCTCCGCACGACGGCCGACGAAGCTCGTCAACTCGACCGGCAGGTTCGTCGCCAGGACGTCAATTGAACGCAACGGCGGGAAGGCTTGTTCGAGACCGCTGACGGCGAGCTGGTACACATGCTCGGGCCGACCGAGATCCCGAAGTCGGTGCTCTCCGAGGTCGACGAGTACAACCTCCGTCCGGAGTTCGTCGCGCACGAGGTCGGCCGTCGCGGCCGACGCGACGATCTGGCCCCCGTGCGCCGCCGCGGCTACACGCGCGGCTCGGTTGACGGAGGTGCCGAAGTAGTCGCCGTCGCGCGCTTCAGCAATGCCGGTGTGCAGACCCATCCGGACCATCAACGGTTCGGGCAGCGTCCACGCCTCACGAGCCAGGTCCCGCTGTGCGTCCACCGCGGCTCGTACCGCGTCGGGCGCGGTGGTGAACGCTGCATGCATCCCGTCGCCGGTCGTCTTGACCACGACTCCGACGCGCTTCTCAACCGCGCGCCGGAGGATGTCGTCGTGGCGCGCAAGCGCGGCGCGCATCCCGTCCGAGTGCTCCTCCCAGAGACGCGTCGAGCCTTCGAGATCCGTAAAGAGGAACGTGACCGTCCCTGTCGGCAATTCGGCCAAGCCCTCACCCCCGGTCACCAGCTAGTCGCGGAGCAAGTACACCAGAGAGCCCGGGCAGACCGCCAGAGACCCCGCCGAAGCGGGGCCTCTGATCTGGATGCGATGGTGGCGGGGGTGGGATTTGAACCCACGACCTTCGGGTTATGAGCAACTTGACGAACGTCCGTCTGGTACCGCCGAGTACCGCCCAGTCCCGAGATCCCCGGCTCGGAGTCCGTGCCGTCCCACTGAGTCCGTCCAGTACGGCCGAGTCCGGGCCCACTGGTGCAAGTTCGGTGACAGGCGTCGAAGAATGCCTCGAACAGATCCAGCCCTGACAACTTCAGGCATCGGCGAAGCCGAGAGATGGGCGAGGGTTCCTAGGTGGAGCCTTGAACTGCGAAGAGTGGCCAGCTGCCGGGTACGCCTTTGAGTTGGCGGTCTCCATGCGGCGCGAACTGAAGGCCCGATCCGGCGGTGAGGTCGACAACGGTTCGGGATACAAGGATCTCGTTCGGACCGGCCAGCGCCGCGATCCGACTGGCGATGTGAACCGCGATCCCCGCGACGTCGGACGGCCGGAGTTCAATCTCACCTGTGTGCAGCCCGGCCCGCAACGTGATGCCCTGATCGCGGGCGTTCTCGAGGATCGCGGCTGCGCAGTGCACGGCTCGCGCGGGACCGTCGAAGGTCGCCAAGATCCCATCACCGGTCTGCTTGACGAAGCGTCCCCGGTGCGCGGTGACGACATGGTCCATGGTCTGGTCATGAGCGTCGAGAACGTGTCGCCACGCGTCGTCGCCCCGAGCTGCGACCTGCTCCGTCGAGCCCACGATGTCGGTGAACAACACCGTGGCCAATGTCCGATCACTCCCAACCTCGATCTCGGGTTCGTCGAGGAAGTGTCCGATCTCGGCGAGGACGGGTGCGGTGTCACCCAAGAAAATGTCGTGCTCGCCGCCGGGAAGTTCAACAAATCGAGCGCCCGGGACTCGGCCCGCGGCTGCTCGGCTCGTCTCGATGTCCCACAGCCGGTCGTCCCGACGGTGCAGCACGAGCGTAGGCACTCGCACCGCCAAGAGAGCAGCCTCGTAGTCGATGCGCGTCGCGGCCTCGAATTGCCGCACTGTGAGCTCGGGGCTGTTCAAGAGACGAGACGCGCGTCCCCACCACCGTTGCAGAACAGGATCGTGGGCAACCCGCGGGTTCCTGATCCTGAGCCACTCCGTCGTCCGAACCCTCAACGCGAGTTGCTTGGCCCGCACAGCCGAGAACTCTTGGAACTGGGGGAAGGAGGGCCGAAGGTTTGCAAGAATCAGCGATCGCGTCCGCTCGGGGTATGTCGCTCCGAAGAACACGCCGCTACCACCGCTCATGTCGAGCACGGTGGCGCGATCCGACTCCACGGCATCGAGGACCGCGAGCAAGTCGTCGGCCAGGGTTTCGGGCAGGGAAGCGTCCGGATCGGTAATCGGATCCGACGCACCGCAATTCCGCCCGTCGTACACGATCACCCTTGCCACGCGGCCCAATGCATCCATGAATGCGGCGAGCTGCGGAAGCTCCCACATCAAGTCGATCGGAAAGATCGATTGTTGCACCACGACGTCGTGGAGTCCCTCTCCGAACACCGCGTACGCCTGGTAGTCGCCGGCGTGCTCCGCGAAACGGACATCCAGATCCTGCACGCCCATCATCTTGCCCGAACGCCCGATCGCACGCGGGCAGGTCGACCCTGCCCGCGCGAGGCATCCACCTGGTCGCCGACTCGTCGAACCTCACGAGTCCTGCTCGTGCTGTACTCAGCACCCCTTGCCGGCAGAAGCCGAAGACAACCAGTGAGACCCCGCCGAAGCGGGGCCTCATGAACTGGATGCGATGGTGGCGGGGGTGGGATTTGAACCCACGACCTTCGGGTTATGAGCGACTTGACAACCCTCCACCCAGACCGCCGGAGGTCGCTGCAGTAGTCCTGAGTTCGCCGGCCATTCCGTCTGGTGCCGTTACGTCCATAGAGATGGCTGGAGTTCGCTCCCACTGGTGACAGCTTCGGTGACACGATGGCGGTGCTGGGCGCTGCTTGTCGTCCTCTAAAGGACGGAGACGAACTCCCATCGTTCCGGTGCGGAGCGTGCCCGGCTCAGCCATCGGCGCGTTCCGCCGCGATGAGCTGATCGAGCTCGTCGAGGAGGTATCGGACGACATCTTCGTAGGACATTGCGGCGCCGCGTTCGACGAGCGCGTGGTAGACGCTGGGGCCGAGCTCGGCCTCGAGAGGAGCGAGCTTCTCGTCGCCGTGCATGCGCTGGGCTCCCGGGAACTTGTTGATCGCACTGAGCGGGCCGTCGACAGCCACGCCCACGAGGACCGCGGCCGGCTCGGTGTACCCGAACCGCTGGAAGATCGCGATCGCCCAGTCGACAGCGGCCACCAGCTGAGGCCGGTCGCCGAGTCGGTCGGTCTGCTCCACCGATTCGCGCAGCGCCGTCAACGCGCCGAGGCGGTTGCCTTGGCGGGCCCGGAGCTGCGCCACGGAGGACAGGAGCTGCGCGAGCGCGTTGTGGGTGTGCCCGTCCCGCATGATTCCCATGGCCTCTTCGAATGCGGCGAGTGCGTCCTCGGGCGAGGTGCGCGCCAGGCTCATCCCGAGGGTCATCAGGCTGCCCGCAATTTGACTCGGATTCCCAAGTCTCCGGGCTCCCTGGACGAGCGCCTCGGCGTCGTGACGGGCCGCCGGATCGTTGAGCATGGCGGCGAACGTGGCCCGCCATCCTGCGGCGACTACTCGGTTGTAGTCGTCTACGCCGGCGGCCTCGAGGGCGTCGCGACACTCAGCCATCGTGCGCCGCAGCTCGTCGTGGTGCCCGGTGGCGAGCGCCCCGTAGCAGAGCGCGAGGTACGCGAGGCCCGGCGCCCAGCTGTCGGCTTGGACACCGTCGCGGAGCGCGGCGCGGGCGAGCATCTTCGCGTGCTCGTGGTCACCTCGGGCCAGGGCGCTGTATCCCGCGGCGCCGAGCACGTCGGCGCGCCGGCCAGGCGTCGATTGTTCGGCGCGGTCAACAGCGAGTTCGGCCCAGCCGCCGACGCCGACGGAACGGTTGTAGCTCGTCTCGAACGCGAGGGCGGCGATGATCCGCAGCCCGAGCTCGGCGTCGTCCTGCTCGGGCGCGTCGAGGCTCCATTGGATGACCGAGCGGAGGTTGTCGAGCTCGGCATCGAGGCGGCGGCGAGCGGCGCGGTCATCTGCGCCGCGGATCCCCGCGGCGATCTCCTCGGCCACGGCGGCGTAGTGCTGGGCGTGGCGGCGCCACGCGTCGGGCGCGCCGGCCTCGTCGAGTCGCTCGGCCGCGTACTGGCGGATCGTCTCGAGAAGCTGGTAACGCATCGCGCCGTCGGCAGCAGGCTCGGCGAGGACCATCGACTTGGCGACGAGGCGGGTCAGCGCGTCGAGCACGTCCCAGCCCTCCACGCCGTCGCCTGCCGCGACCGCTTCGGCGGCCCGCGCGTCGAACGTCCCCGAGAACACCGCGAGACGGTCGAAGACGATCTGCTCGTCCGCGTCGAGCAGCGAGTACGACCAGTCGACCGCACCGCGCAGCGTCTGGTGCCGCTCGATCGAAGCATGGCGGCCCCCCGTCAGGAGGCGGAAGCGCTCGTCGAGGCGGGCCGCGATGTCTGCCGGCGACATCGCTACGACCCTGGCAGCAGCGAGCTCGAGCGCAAGCGGGATGCCGTCGAGACGCCGGCAGATGTCAGCGATCGCGTCTGCGTTGTCCGCATCGATCGCGAAGCCAGGCCGCACGGCGCGCGCCCGCTCCGTGAACAGCACGCACGCCTCAGCCGCCGCCACCTCACCGGGCAAGGTCGAGCGAGGAACGTCCAGGGATCGCAGCGGCCACACCTGCTCACCGGCCAGCCCGAGACCCTCACGGCTGGTGACCAGCAGACGCGCGTTCGGGCAACCCTGCAAGAGCGCACCGGCTAGCTCGCGGACGGCGCGTAGCAAGTGCTCGCAGTTGTCGAATACGAGCAGCACCCGTTTGGAGCGGAGGAACTCGCGGATGCTCTCCTCGGTCGAGAGCCCGGCACGGGGCTCGACACCCAGGGTCACCACCACGACCTGGAGCATCGTGTCTTCGTTGCTGGCAGCCGCGAGCTCGCACAGCCACGCTCCGTCGGCGAAGCTCGGCAACAGGTCGGCCGCCACCTGAACGGCCAGGCGCGTCTTGCCGACGCCGCCCGCGCCAGTGAGCGTCACGAGTCGGCCATCGGCCAGCGCCGCCGCGATCCCCTCGAGCTCCGGATCACGACCCACGAACGAAGTCAGCTGCGCCGGGAGATTGCCAGGAAACGCATCGAGCGTCCTGAGCCGCGGGAACTCCGACCGAAGATCGGGGTGCGTCACCTGCACAATCCGCTCTGGCCGACCCAGATCTCGCAGACGGTGCTCACCGAGGTCGACCAGGTCGAGCTCGGCCGCGAGGTCATCGCGGATCAGGTCGGCGGTCGCGGCCGACGCGACGATCTGCCCACCGTGCGCCGCCGCCGACACGCGCGCGGCGCGATTCACGGCGGGTCCGTAGTAGTCGTTCCCGCGCAACTCAGCCGCACCCGTGTGCAAGCCCATCCGCACCTCGAGCGCCTCGGGGAGCGTCCATTCCTGGGCAACGAGCGCGCGCTGCGCGTCAAGCGCCGCCACAACGGCGTCGGGCGCAGTCGCGAACGCGGCGTGGAGGCCGTCACCCGTGGTCTTCACGACGACGCCGTCGCGCTTCTCGACCGCGTCCCGCAGGATCTCGTCGTGACGGGCGAGCGCGTCACGCATCGCCTCGGGGTGCTCCTCCCAGAGACGGGTGGAGCCCTCCAGGTCGGTGAACAGGAACGTCACCGTCCCCGTCGGCAGCTCGGTCACACCCCCACCCCCCTCGCGCTCGCCAGTCAAGCAGCAAGCCATGGACGGTGCCGCTCGTCGGGTTGATAAAACGGCTGGCATCCGTCCGTGGAGCGCGCTCGAGGCTTCTCCTGTGCCGATTCTTGTGCCGGAGTCGACGATTGGAGCGCCGATGGCAACGGCTTGTCACCAACCACGCGCAACACCCGCACCACAGGAAGGCCCCGAGCTCGATGCTCGGGGCCTCTGCTGTTGCTTCGATGGTGGCGGGGGTGGGATTTGAACCCACGACCTTCGGGTTATGAGAACCTTGACAACCGTCCATCTGGTGTCGTTGCGTACCGATTCTTCACGCTGAGTTCGCTCCCACTGGTGACAAGTTCGGTGACAAGGGC
>JALHSW010000543.1 GCA_022865365.1 Acidimicrobiia bacterium
GCTGGCGTTCGTCGTGCTGATCGTTCTCGTCGGGGTTGCCGTCGACATCCTCTTGGGGTTCGGCATCGCCGGCGTCGTGATCGCGTTCGTGATCGCGCTGGGGATGGCGTTCGTCTCGTATTTCAACTCCGACAAGGTCGCGCTCGCGGTCACAGGCGCGAAGCCGGCCGACGGACCGGAGTATCAGCGCTACCACAACCTCGTTGAAGGACTCTGCATCGCGGCGGGACTCCCGAAGCCGCGGCTGTACGTCATCGACGATCCGGCACCGAACGCGTTCGCGACCGGCCGCAACCCCAAGCACTCGGCCCTCGCCGTCACGACGGGACTGCTGGCGCTGATGAACCGCACCGAGCTGGAGGGTGTGGTCGCGCACGAGCTCTCACACGTGAAGAACTACGACATCCTTGCCTCGACCGTCGCCGTCACCGCGGTCGGCACGATCGCTCTGCTCGCCGACCTCGGCCTGCGCTTCTGGATCTTCGGTGGACGCAGCAGCCGACGTGACAGCAACGACGCGGGTGCGATCGGCATCGTCATCGCGATCGCCGCGATGGCTCTGCTGATCCTGGCTCCGCTCGCAGCACAGCTGATGCAGTTCTCGATGAGTCGCAAGCGCGAGCTTCTCGCCGACGCCACCGGTGTCCAGCTGACGCGGTACCCGCCGGGCCTGACCTCCGCCCTGAAGAAGCTCCAGACCGACAAGGCGGTCGTGCACCACGCCACGCGTGCGACGGCGCAGCTCTGGATCGAGTCGCCACTCGACCGCGAAGAGGGCAAGAAGGGCTCCTGGCTCAACCGGGCGTTCGACACGCACCCGCCGCTCGACGAGCGAATCAAAGTGCTGGAGGCGATGTGAACGAGGTCCGCCCAACGCGGGTCCGCAACGCGCTGGCTCTGCTCGTGGCCGGCAGTCTCGTCGTGGCGGCGTGCGGCGGTGACGATGCCGCGGCGAAGAAGAAGGTGCCGCCGTCGACGACGACCACCATCCCGATCCCGAAGGCTCCGTTCACCGGGCTGCCGGACCGGACGGGGGTCTCGCTGACGCGCTCGAGCGTCGCGGTCAAGATCGAGAACACGCCCGAAGCCCGTCCCCAGTCCGGGCTCGACGTCGCCGACGTGGTCTACGAAGAGGTCGTCGACGGTGGCATCACGCGCTTCTGGGCCGTGTTCAACTCGAACGCACCCGAGAACATCGGACCTGTCCGCTCGGTGCGGGCGATGGACCCGCAGGTCGTGACGCCGCTCGGCGGCGTGGTGGCGTACTCGGGCGGCACCGAGCCCAACGTCGCCGCGATCCGCGCGACCGGGCTCGTCTGGGTCGACGAGAACAACGCCGGCGACGCGTTCTTCCGCGAACCGACCCGCGACGCGCCGCACAACCTGTTCGCGCGCTCGGCGTTGCTCTGGCAACGAGGCGGCCAGCCGGTCCCACCGGTCCCGCTCTTCGGGTACGTCGACACAGAGAGCGACCAGGCGTTCACCGGTGAGGCCGTCACTTCCTTCCACGTGAACTACGAGCTCGGCTACGACGTCACGTACGTCTGGGACGCGACGGTCGGTGGATGGATGCGGTTCTCGCGCACGGACGAGCCTTTCCTCTCGGCCGCGCTCCCGCCCATCCAGGTCAACGCGACCAACGTGATCGTGCAGTTCGTCCCGTACGCCGGCTTCGGCGAGGGGAACCTGATCGGAACGGGCGAGGCCTGGATCTTCTCGAACGGCCAGCTCGTGCGCGGCACATGGACGAAGCCGTCCGTCGAATCGATCACCGAGTACAAGGACGCGGCCGGCGCGCCGATCCTGCTCACGCCGGGGCGTACCTGGGTCGAGCTGGTCCCGACCGGCAAGACCGTCGATGTGGTGTCCCCGCCACCACCGCCCGTGCCCCCTCCCACCGTCGCGCCCACCACGACGACGTCCAAGAAGCGCGGCACGTAGCCCGCGAGCGGCCACCGGTGGACCGACGGAGCCTTCGAGAAGAGCTCGGCCGTCCCGGTCGGTACACTGAACCCATGGCCGGCGCTTCCGATTCCGCCTCTACTTCCGGGCGCACCACCGGCACCGCGCGGGTCAAGCGCGGGCTCGCCGAGATGTTGCGCGGCGGCGTGATCATGGATGTCGTCACTCCCGAGCAGGCCCGCATCGCCGAAGATGCAGGCGCCGTGGCGGTCATGGCACTCGAGCGAGTCCCCGCCGACATCCGTCGCGACGGCGGTGTCGCCCGAATGAGCGATCCCGCCATGGTCGAGGGCATCCAGGAGATCGTCACGATCCCCGTGATGGCGAAGTGCCGCATCGGGCACTTCGCCGAGGCCCAGGTCCTCGAGGCGCTCGGCGTCGACTACATCGACGAGAGCGAGGTGCTCACCCCGGCCGACGAAGCCCACCACGTCGACAAGTGGGGGTTCACGGTCCCGTTCGTGTGTGGCGCGACCAACCTGGGGGAAGCGTTGCGGCGCATCTCGGAGGGCGCCTGCCTGATCCGCTCGAAGGGTGAGGCCGGCTCCGGCAACATCGTCGAAGCCGTGCGGCACCTGCGGTCGATCCTGGGCGACATCCGTCGGCTCACGGTCGCCGACGACGCCGAGCTCTTCGGGTGGGCCAAGGAGCTGCGCGCACCGGTCGAGCTGGTGCAGGAGGTCGCCGAGCGCGGTGAGCTCCCGGTGCCGATGTTCTGCGCCGGCGGGATCGCGACGCCTGCCGACGCGGCGCTCGTCATGCAGCTGGGCGCGCAGTCGGTCTTCGTCGGGAGCGGCATCTTCAAGAGTGCCGACCCGGCCGTGCGGGCCAAGGCAATCGTCGAGGCGACCACGCACTTCCGCGACGCATCGATCGTCGCCAAGGTGTCCCGCGGCCTGGGCGAGGCGATGCGCGGCCAGGAGATCGACACCCTCGACGTGAAGCTCGCCGAGCGAGGCTGGTGAGCGTGGCGAGGCCTCCAGGTGAAGCTTCCCGGAGCGGCCGGTAAGCCGATGCACGCGAATCGCGTGCATCGAGCGGCGGTGAGCTCGTGAAGCCCGGAGTCCTCGCGCTGCAGGGAGCGTTCCGCGAACACGTCGAGATTCTCGACGGCTTCGACGTGGAGGCCGTCGAGCTGCGCGTCCCCGACGACCTCGCGGGCATCGATTCGCTGATCCTGCCCGGGGGCGAGTCGACCACGATGTCGAAATTGCTCGTCACGTCGGGATTGTTCGAACCGTTGGGCGTCGCGTTGCACGGCGGCATGCCCGTGTTGGCGACGTGCGCCGGTCTCATCCTCATCGCGCGCCAGGTCCTCGACGGTCGGCCCGACCAGGTCGGCTTCGATCTGCTCGACGCGCAGGTGCGCCGCAATGCGTACGGGTCGCAGCAGCAGTCCTTCGAGAGCCCGATCGCCGTCGCCGGCCTTGCGGGAGGCGCGTTCCCGGGCGTGTTCATTCGTGCGCCGGTGGTCGAGTCCGTCGGACCCGACGTGGACGTCCTGGCGACGCATGATGACCGTCCGGTCCTCGTGCGCTCGGGCCCGGTCTGGGGAACGACGTTCCACCCCGAGCTATCGGGCGACCTCCGGATCCACCAGCAGTTCCTGAAGGAGACATCTCCATGAGCGGCCATTCGAAGTGGCATTCGATCAAGCACGCCAAGGGTGCTGCCGACGCGGCGCGCGGGAAGCTGTTCGCGCGCCTCGCCCGTCAGATCGAGGTCGCGGCGCGCGCGGGCGGGGGAGATCTCGACGCGAACCCGACGTTGCGCACGATGGTGCAGAAGGCCCGCGATGGCTCGATGCCCAAGGACAACATCGAGCGAGCGATCAAGCGCGGCACGGGTGAGCTCGAGGGGGTCCGCTACGAGTCGGTGACGTACGAGGGCTACGCGCCCAGCGGCGTCGCGGTGCTGTGCGAGTGCCTGACCGACAACCGCAATCGGACCGGGTCCGAGGTGAAGAACGTGTTCACGCGCAACGGCGGCTCGCTCGCCGAGCCCGGCGCGGTCGCGTGGCAGTTCGAGCGCAAGGGCGTGCTGAACATCGAAGCATCGGCGACGACCGAGGACGACCTCATGGCGGCCGCCCTGGATGCGGGCGCCGAGGACATCGCCGACCTCGGCGACGGCTGGCAGGTGACGACGGGCCCGTCTGACCTGCATGTCGTGCGGGACGCGCTCGAAGCCGCCGGCATCTCGGTGGGCTCGATCGATCTCACGATGCTGCCGACACAGACCGTGCCCCTCACCGAGGCGTCGGCCGCGAAGACTGTGCTGCGCGTGCTCGACGCGCTCGAGGAGCACGACGACGTGCAGAACGTCTTCGCGAACTTCGACATCCCCGATGACGTGCTCCAAGCAGTCGAAGCATGATCGGCCAGGTGCGTTGATGGAATTGGAGCGAGCTCGCCGTCACCGGCAGTAGAGTCCGCGCGGTTGAGCACGGGTATGGTCCGGGAGGGATCGGTCGTTGGACATCTCAGTCACGGTCAATGGACGCGACGAGCGTCACGACGTGGAGCCCCGCACGCTGCTCGTCCAGTACCTGCGCGAGGCCTGCGAGCTCACCGGCACGAAGGTCGGGTGCGACACGTCGTCCTGCGGCGCGTGCACGGTGCTCGTCGACGGTGAGTCGGTGAAGTCCTGCAC
>JALHSW010000544.1 GCA_022865365.1 Acidimicrobiia bacterium
GATGCTGCCTGCCGGCCGCACGATCGACGTTCGCTTCGACGAGTTCATGGCCGACGACCTCGCGATGGTCCAGCGGATCTACGACGTGGCCAACCAGCCGTTCACCCCTGAAGCGCGCGTCGCGATGGACGCGTTCATCGAAACGCACCCACGGGGCGTGAACGGCGGCGTGATCTACGACCCCGGGGGCGACTTCGACCTCGACCTCACCGCGCTCCGCGAGCGGATGCGCGACTACACCGACCGCTTCGACGTGACGCTCGAGCATTGATTCGTTCTTGCGTCACTTGTGGGCGATATGCGCCGGCGGGTTCAATGCGTCGTTGCAACGGCCCGGGCGAGTTGAGTGTCTTTGACTCGTTCGGGAGGGTGTTGTGGGGAATGCGAACAGTGGTCGATATCCGAGGCTGACTCCGGAGGATCGTAAGCGGATCATCGGGCTGGTCGCTGATGGGATGCGCGCGGCTGATGTGGCTCGTGAAGTCTTTCGGTCGAAGGGGTTCGTGCATCTGGTCATGCGAGAAGCGGGGGGTGTCGCACGCCGGTTGGACTGGGATCCGTCGCCGGCGAGGCTCTCGGCGAGTGAACGCGAAGACATCCGATCCGGCTTGGACGCGGGCGAGTCGTTTCGGGCGATCGCTCGGCGTCTCGGTCGTGTCGCGTCGACGGTGTCGCGTGAAGTCAACGCCAATGGTGGCCGTGATGGTTACGCGGGTTGGCGGGCGCATCGTCGAGCGTGTGATCTGGCGCGTCGCCCCAAGGTGGCCAAGTTGGCTGGGTGTCCTCGACTGCGAGCCCAGGTCGAGACGTGGTTGGCTGAGGAGCTGTGGTCGCCGACGCAGATCTCAGCGCAGTTGCGCATCGAGTTCCCGGACGATCCGATGATGCGGGTGTCACCCGAGACGATCTACCAATCCTTGTACGTGCAAGGCCGCGGTGCGCTCCGCAAGGAGCTCGCCGCGTGTCTGCGCACCGGGCGGGCGATCCGACGGAACCGGTCGCGCCTCGAGCGTCGGGGACGGATCGCGGACATGGTGATGATCTCTGAACGTCCCCCCGAGATCGAAGACCGCGCGGTCCCCGGACACTGGGAAGGCGACCTGATCATCGGCAAGGACAACAAGTCAGCGGTCGGCACCCTCGTCGAGCGGTCCACCCGCTACGTCATGTTGCTCCATCTTCCCGGTGACCACACCGCCGAGACGGTCCGAACTGCAATGACCACCAAGATCAAGACGCTGCCCGAACACCTCGTCCGCTCGATCACCTGGGACCAGGGTGCCGAGATGGCGCATCACGTCGCGTTCAGC
The DNA here is from genome assembly GCA_022865365.1 of Acidimicrobiia bacterium. Classification (GTDB taxonomy): domain Bacteria; phylum Actinomycetota; class Acidimicrobiia; order IMCC26256; family PALSA-555; genus JALHSW01. The sequence continues at coordinate 1,311 of JALHSW010000544.1, forward strand.
ATCGATACCGGCGTCGACATCTACTTCTGCGACCCGCACTCACCCTGGCAACGCGGCTCCAACGAGAACACCAACGGCCTCTTACGCCAGTGGATGCCGAAAGGAACCGACCTCGCAACCCACACCGAAGCCGACCTCGACGCCATCGCCTACAAGCTCAACAACCGGCCTCGACAAACCCTCGGCTGGATGAAACCATCCCAAGCACTCGCACAGCTTGTTGCGC
>JALHSW010000545.1 GCA_022865365.1 Acidimicrobiia bacterium
AATGTCGAGTCCCTCGGTGTGCTTCATGTCGACCATGAAGCACGAGATGCCGTCGTGCTTGGGTGCGTCTGGGTTCGTACGGGCGAGCAGGATGCCCCAGTCCGCGAAATGCGCCATCGACGTCCAGACCTTCTGGCCGTTGACGATCCAGCCTCCCTCGACCCGGGTCGCCTTGGTCGCGAGGCTCGCGAGATCGGAACCGGCACCCGGCTCGCTGAAGAGCTGGCACCAGACGATCTCACCTCGAAGCGTCGGAGGGATCCAGCGTTCCTGCTGCTCGCGCGTCCCGTACATGATCACCGGCGGGAGCGCCCACCCCCCGACCATGATCCCCGGTCGCGCCACCTTCGCCGCCCGGAACTCCTCTTCGATCACGACCTGCTCGACGGCCTTGGCGCCGCGACCGAACGGCTCCGGCCACGTCGGGACGATGTACCCGGCATCCGCGACGCGGCGATGCTGCTCGTCAGCGGGCAGCTCCTTGATCTCGTCGAGGAAGGCACGCACCTCGGCACGGGCCGCGACACCGGCGGGTCCGAGATCGACGGTGAGTCCTCGGCGCGTGCCGCCGAGCGCGAGCTCACAGACGCGCACCCGCCACGACGACGAGGGACCCAGCAGGCTGCGCATCGCCATGGCTCGCTTCAAGTACACGTGGGCGTCGTGCTCCCACGTGAACCCGATCCCACCGAGCACTTGCACACAGTCCTTCGCGTTCGCGAACGCGGCGTCGAGTGCGAGGGAGATCGCGGCCGACGCCGCGAGGGCGCCCTCGTCGCCGCCGTCCTGCACGGCGCGCGCCGCGTCCCACGCGGCGGCGCGCGCGAGCTCGACTCGGCCGACCATGTCGGCGCACTTGTGCTTGATCCCTTGAAACTGGCCGATCGGTCGGCCGAACTGGACTCGGTGCTTCGCGTAGGCCGCCGCGGTGTCGACGCACCATTGCGCGACGCCGACGAGCTCGGCCGCCACGAACGTCGCGGTGAGATCGAGCACCCGCGCCGCGCCGACACCGTCGAGCCGACGCGCCGCGGGGACGACGACCCCGTCGGCGTCGATCTCCGCGACTCGCCGCGTGGGGTCGACGCTGGGCAGCTCCTGTCGCTTCGTCACCTCGAGGGGGAGGGCGACCCAGACGATGGTGTCCTCCGAGCTCATGCGAACGGGCGCCACGAGCACGTCGGCGAGGTGGCCGCCGAGCACCGGACGCACGGTCCCGCTCACAACGAGGTCGTCACCGGACCGCTCGCCCGAGAGCCCGCACCCGGGTCCCCCGCCGACGGCACCCGCGAGCTCCCCCGAGGCGAGCCCCGGGAGCAGCGCCCGCTTCGCTTCGTCGTTCGTCGATGACCCGATCACCGCTGCGGCCAGCACCGTCGGCAGCACCGGGCCGGGCGCCACGCACCGACCGAGCTCTTCGAGCACCACCACCAGCTCGCCCACGCCGTACCCCGACCCGCCGTAAGCCTCGTCGACGTGGAGACCGAGCCACCCCTGCGCGGCGAGCCCGCTCCAGAAGGGCGGCAACGACTCCGTCGCGGCGTCGAGCAGCGCCCGCGGGACCGCCGGCGCGCAGTGACGATCCGCCCACCCTCGCACCGCGTCGTGCAGCGCGACGTGCTCTTCCGTGATCCCGATCGGCATGGCGGCGATCCTACGGAGCCACCGACGCGAGCGTCAGGTCGGAGCTTCGACTCCGGTGTGGTCCAGGACGGTGTCCCCTGGCACCACGCGCCGTGTGCGCCGCCGTGGGCGAGGACGAGCGGACCGTCACGGTGTCAGACGAGCTGCTCGCCGCCCTGCCACACCGAGATCGCGCCGGTCGGGCACCCTTTCGCGCCCAGCACGATCTTGTCGTCGGGGTCGCCTCCGGCGTCCAGGACGCGGGAGAGGCCATCGTCTCCGAGATCGAAGGTCGCCGGCGCCCAGTAGACGCATTGGCCCTGCCCCATGCACTTCTCGTGATCGATCTCGATCCGCAGCGCCACGACGGTCACGGTAGCGCCCGACGCCGTCACCACGCCCGGGCAGGCCAACGCAGTTGGCTCAGCCGGCGACCTCGACGAAGCGTCGGTAGCGTGCCTCCATGGGCTCGGCCCACGCCGGGTCGGCCTCCACCGTGCGACCGGTACGAGCCCAATTCCGGCCATCGGTCATCGCGGTCGGCTCCTCGAGCCCGGCCGCGATGCGCGCGAGCCACGCGGAGCCGAGTGCTCCGCCCTCGGGGACGGCCACGCAGTCGACCGGCAGGTGCGTGGCATCCGCGACGACTTGAACCCATTCGTCGGCGCGCACGCCACCACCGGTCGCGACGATTCGCTTGGGCGCTCCCCCACCGTGTTCACGCAGCGCATCGAGGGTGCGCCGCACCACGAAGCCCGACGCCTCGAACGCGGCGCGTCGCAATGCGGCTGCATCATGCGTGAGATCGAGGTCGACGAGCTGCGCTCGGCGGTACGGATCGTGCAGCGGCGTACGCTCACCGCGCGGGTACGGCGCCCACACCGGGACGCTCGCGGGGTCGGCGGCTGCGTCCCCCGTGTCGCCGAGCCATCCGGTCGCCCAGTTGCAGAACAGCCCACCAGCGTTCGACGGCCCGCCGACGAGCAGCTTGCCCGCCGCGGTGTGCGGGATCGTCCAGTACCCGGGGACGGACACCTCGCTTGGCGTCACCGCCCACACGATGAGCGTGGTCCCGAGGATCACGAGGACGTCGCCGTCGTTGTCGGCACCGGCCACGAGCTGTTCGGCCAACGCGTCGATGCACCCCGATGCCAGCGGTGGGCCGTCGCCGTCGACGCGGGCAGCCTCCCACGCCGTTGGAACGAGGCGCGGGAACTGCTCGACGCGCACGCCGTGACGGGCGGCGATCTCGGCGTCCCACTGCACCCAGTCGAACAGTGGGAAGGCAGTCGACGCGGTCGACGTGTCGAGCACCGCCTCGCCGCACAACGCGTGGTTGGCGACGGCTTGCGCAGGCCAGAAACCGCTCGCGTCGGGAGCCTCACGAACGCACCAGTCGAGGAACCCGAGGAGCTCACCGCTCTCGGCCGGGTTTCCGGCGTTGCCGTCGTCAGCGCTCCGCCCCCGTTCGTCGCCGTAGAGCAGCCCGGGTACCAGCGGGATCCCGTCGGCGTCGACTGCAGTGAGCGACGGCACCATCGCAGCGACGCTGACCCCTCGCACGTCGAGATCCGTCGAAACCACCGCGAGCGCCTCGCGCGGGCCGCGCCGCCAGGCAACCTCGGCGTCGTGCTCGAAGCGGCCGGGCGACGGCACGCCGACCGTGTGGGGCACTCGTGCCGTCGCCACGACATTGCCGTCGTGGTCGGCAGCGATCGCCTTCACCGACGACGTCCCGATGTCGAGACCGACCGTGACCTGCGGCCGACTCACGACGTCCTGACCTCTCGCATCAGGTGCATCGCGAGCCGCCCAGCGCCCCGAGCACCTCGTCGTGGAGATGACCATTCGTGGTCACGCATCCACCTGGGCCGATCGCCGGCGTGCCCGTAGTGCTCGTGCAGCGGCCGCCGGCTTCTTCGACGATCGGGCGAAGCGCGGCGACGTCCCACAGGGCGAGCTCGGGCTCGATCATCGCGTCGGCCGCGCCCTCGGCGACGAGCATGTGGCCCCAGAAGTCACCGAAACCGACCGCGCGCCATACCTTGCGACTCAGCGCGAGCATCGACTCACCGAGACCCTGCGGCTCCCAGTCGCGGAAGTCCGCAAAGCACAGCTGAGCGTCCTCGAGCGCGTGCACGTCGGAGACACGGATCGGATCGCCGTCGGCGAACGCGCCGCCGCCAAGCGACGCCCACCAGCGCCGGCCCAGCGCGGGCGCCGACACGACGCCGAGGACCAGCTCGCTCTCGACCTCGAGCGACAGCAGGGTCGCCCAGACAGGAACGCCCCGCACGTAGCTCTTCGTGCCGTCGATGGGATCCACGATCCATCGGCGATGCCCGGCACCGCTGGTCCCGAACTCCTCGCCGAGGATCGCGTCGCCGGGTCGCGCTGCCGCGAGCCGGTCTCGGATCGCCTCCTCGACCGCGCGGTCCGCTTCGCTGACCGGGGTGAGGTCGGGCTTGGTCTCTACGTGCAGGTCGTGCGCACGAAATCGCGCCGTCGTGAGCACGTCGGCGTCGTCGCACAGCTCGAGTGCCAGCGCCAGGTCGGAGTCCAGGTCGGGAGAACGGTCAGGGTCGATGCGCCGGAATGTACTGCCTCTCGACGCGTCCGCCGCTAGCCCGCCGGCACCTCGATCACGGTGGCCGAGCCCATGCCGCCACCGGCGCACATGCTCGCGACGCCGATGCCGCCGCCGCGTCGGCGCAGCTCGTACGCGAGGGTCGTGATCATCCGCGCGCCGGTGGCCGCGACCGGGTGGCCGAGCGAGCACCCGCTGCCGCTGACGTTGACGATCTCGTGTGGGAACCCGAGGATGCGACTCGATGCGACCGCCATCGACGCGAACGCCTCGTTGATCTCGACGAGGGCGACGTCGGAGACCTTCAGGCCGGCGCGGTCGAGCGCCTTGGGGATCGCGACGGTCGGCCCGAGGCCGGTGTCGGCGGGCGGGACGCCCGCGGAGGCCCATGACCGCACGATCGCGAGGGGCTCGAGTCCGTGGTCGGCCGCGTACTCGGCGGCGCAGATCACCATCGCGCAGCTCGCGTCGTTCAAACCCGAGGAGTTGCCCGCGGTGATCGAGAAGCCGGGGATCTCAGGGTGGATCGGTCGAAGGTTCGCGAGCTTCTCGATCGTCGTGTCGCGGCGCGGATGCTCGTCGGTGTCGAAGATCCGAGTCTCGCCCTTCCCGGCGGGGATCTCCACGGCGAAGATCTCCTCCTTCAACCTCCCCTCGTCGATCGCGGCGATCGCCCGCATGTGCGACTGATAGGCCCAGTCGTCCTGCTCTTCGCGCGTGACGTTTGCCTTCTGCGCGGTGTTCCACCCGACGGTGATCGACATGTCCATCGTCGGCGCGTCGGGAGTCTCGGGGTGGCTCGGCGAGAGCCACTGCTGGGCCCCGGAATATCGCCCCGGGAGCTTCTTGAACGTCAGCGGCGACTGGGTGATCGACTCGGCCCCGCCGGCGATCACCACACGGTCCATCCCGGCCCGAATGCTGCCGGCGGCGGTCTGCACCGCGGCCATGCCGGAGGCGCAGTGACGGTTGTGCGCTACTCCGGGTACGTCGACCATGCCGAGCTCGATCGCGGCGTAGCGGGCGATGTCGCCGCCGCCCTGCAGCACCTCGCCGAGCACGATGTCGTCGACGTCCTCGACGGGGACGCCCGAGCGCTTGAACGCCTCCTCGACCGCGAGCCGAGCCAGGTCGAACGCACTGAAGTCCATCAGCGAGCCTCGACGAGCAGTCCCGATCGGCGTGCGGGCCGCTGAGACGATAACGGCGTCACCCATGACGTGTGCTCCCTCTGTTCGCACGAATCGGGCTCTCGCGCGGATCCCTTCCTGGCCGGATCGGGGGATCGTACCCTGACACGCCCGTCAGGTCCCCGGCCGCTGGGCTCGGAGCAGCCGAGCGTCCCGCAGGCGGCGCCGGGCACCCCGGCGTCGAGCGAGCGCGACCAGGCAGTAGGTTCCCAGCCGTGCCGGACTGGGGCGAGCTCCAGGAGGATCAGCTGCGCTTCCTGGCGCGCACCCTCCCCGACGAGCTCGCGTATCGCAACCTCGATGCCGGGACGTCCCTCACCTTCGCGGAGTGGGACGCCGCGTCGAACCGTCTCGCCCGCGGACTCCTCGCGATCGGCGTCGAGCGAGGCGACCGTGTCTCGATCTACCTCCCCTCCGACGAGGTGCTGCGCTGGATCGTGTCCTACGCCGCTGTCCACAAGGCGGGTGCGGTAGTCGTCCCGACCAACACCCGCCAGACGGTGCCCGAGCTCACCACCATCCTCGGCCACGCCGAGATCGTCGCGATGCTCACGTGCGAGTCGCTGCTCCCGACCGCGCTCGAGGTTCAGACACATCTCCCTGCGTTGCGCACGATCATCACGGCCGGTGGCGCGGCGAGCCCGAACCTCAGAGAGCGGGACGACGTCCGGGAGTGGGACGACGTGCTCCACGACGACGCGTCGGACTTCCAGGTGCCGGTCGCGCTCACCGACCTCGCCGACATCATGTACACGTCGGGGACCACGGGGCTCCCCAAGGGCATCGCCGTGCGTCACGACAACGTCGCGATGATCCCGAACAACGAGCCGTGCTGGACGGG
>JALHSW010000546.1 GCA_022865365.1 Acidimicrobiia bacterium
CCTCTGCCGGTTCGGGCGCCACGATCTACACCACCGACTTCTCGGACCCTGCCGCCACCTCGGCCGAGTGGGGGTTCCCCGACGGCGCGACCACCGTGACCGGCGACGGCTACGGCCTCGCCACCACGGCCGGTGCCTTGACCATCTCACTCGACGGCGCCCCAAACCTCTCGGTGAGTCCCGCAGCCGGGAGCCTCCCGGACGACCAGGTCGTAGAGGCAACGATCGCCAAGGCCACCGGCCACTCGTCCGTGCTGGCGGGGGTGGTCTGTCGCGGGAGCCTCGACGACGACCTGGGCTATGCCTTCCTCGTCGCGACCGACGGGTTCTACACCATCGGCGCCTACGCCGGTCCCGGGGCGAAGCGCCTCGTCAACGCGAAGGGCACGAAGCGTACCGACGCGGTCGACCCGGCCGGGCCGAACACGGTCCGGGGTGAGTGCAGGAGCGTCGGCAAGAAGAAGATTCGCCTCACCCTCTTCGTCAACGACAAGAAGGTGGCCTCCGCGGTCGACCGCACGTCGCCTTCGAAGATCGGGCCTGACGCGTACCTGCTCACCGAGGTCGCCAAGGGCAAGCCCGCGACGGCCACCTTCTCCTCGTTCGCCATCTCCGCCGGTTGACGCGAGACTTGGGCCATGGCCCAGGAGCAGTCCCAGCGCAGTGGAGAGCCCGCCCTTGGTGAGTGCGCGGTCTGCGGCAAGGTCGTGACGGCAGATGACCCCGGGACGCTGCGGTTCGTCGCGGCGACGGGAACGATGTCGCACGTCCACACCCGCTGCGAGAAGCCAGGCAGGTGAACGATCCGAGTGAGCATCAGCGCCGCGGCGTGTCGCGACGGGTCGGCGTCGGGATCGTCGTGGGCGTGGTGCTGCTCGTCGGTGCCGGGATCGGGGTCTTTGCGTACCTCTGGCAACGCGACGACGCGCGGCCGGTCTCCGTACGCGAAGCCGAGCAGCGCCTCGACGGCAAGGCGGGCGGCGGAGGCGCCTTCGTGCCCGCCGAAGGCGTGTACGAATACACCGGGTCGGGCAGCGAGGCGCTCTCGACACCGCCGAAGTCCCAGGCGGAAGGGCCCGAGATGCCCGCGACCGTGATCCACCACGCCCACGGCTGCTGGACGTTCCGCATCGACTACAGCACCAACCACTGGCAGGACTGGCGCTACTGCGCGCGTGGCGGGCGGCTCGTCGAGGAAGGCGGCCGTACCTTCCAGCGCTGGGATTTCGTCGTGAGCACGATCGAGAACACGTCGACGTTCGTCTGCGAGCCGCCGATCGTGGTGCTGCGGTCCGACATGGTGCCCGGCGAGACCTGGCCCCAGTCGTGCGCGGGTACGAACACCAACGTGGGTGGTACGACCGTCTCCTCGGGTGAGATCCGGTTCGTGGGTGTGGAGCCCCTCGACGTCGGCAGCACCACCGTCGACGCCTTCCACTTCGTGCAGCCGCGCACGATCAGCGGCGCCCAGCACGGCGAGGAGAACTCCGAGCTGTGGTTCGCCCCGAACGGGCTCCCACTGCGGAACCAGCGCCACATCGTCATCGACAGCGACTCGCCGATCGGCACGATCACCTACACCGAGGACGGCTCCTTCACCCTCACGTCGCTCGAGCCGACGACGAAGCGCTAGCGCCGGCCCGAGGTGGCATGATCGCCCTATGGCCGATACCCCCTGGCAGGGTGACGCGTGCTCGCTGGTCGAGGCGTTCCGCGCCGGGGAACGCTCACCCGTCGAGGAGCTCGACGCCACGCTTGCGGCCATCGACGCGAGCGACCTGAACGCCTTCTCCTACCTCGACGTCGAGCGCGCCCGCGCGACGGCCGGGGCGGCCGACGTCTCGAAGCCCTTCGGTGGTGTGCCCACCGGCATCAAGGAGCTCGAGCCCGTGCGGGGCTGGCCGAACACCGAGGCGTCGCTGGTGTTCCGCGACCGCATCGGCTCCTACACCACCACCAACGTCGAACGGCTCCTCGAGCGCGGCGGCGCGGTCCCGGTCGGCCAGACCACCGCGAGCGAGTTCGGTGGCCTCAACGTGAGCGTCACCAAGCTCAACGGCGTGACGCACAACCCGTGGCGCCACGGCCGCACGGTCGGGGGATCCTCGGCCGGTTCCGCAGCCTCGGTGGCCGGCGGGCTCGTGAGCCTGGCCACCGGCGGCGACGGCGGCGGCTCGATCCGCATCCCGGCTGCGTACACCGGCCTGGTCGGCATGAAGGGCACGTTCGGCCGCATCCCGCGCAGCCCCAACGCGTACGTGCGGCCCAACACCGTCGTCCTCGGCAACCTCGCCCGGTCGGTGCGCGACGCCGCCCGCTACTACGACGTGTGCAGCGGCTACGACGCGGCCGACCCGACGAGCCTGCCCAAGCATCCGGGGTTCGAGGCCGGGCTCGGCACCCACGACCTCACCGGCAAGCGGGTCGCGATCGTGCCATCACTCGGCGGCGTGCCCCTCGACCCCGGCGTCGAGGAGCACCTGCGCGCCGAGGCCGCCGAGCTGATCGCGGCCACCGGCATGGTGGAAGTCGAACTCCAGATCGACCTGCCCAACATGGCGGCCCAGTGGATGATGGGAAACCTCGCCACCGCGCTCGCGGATCTCGGCGACAAGTGGCCGGCGTGCGCGTCCGACATGACCCCGGAGATCGCGCTGGGGCTGTACATGTCGCAGTCGCTCTACAACCTGCGCACCGCGGCAGTGGCGGAGTCACTACGGGTGCAGGCCAACGAGGTCATGGCCGCCGCGTTCGGAAAGGTCGACTTCGTGATCTCCTCGACCAACCCCGGCCCCGCCTTCGCCGCGGAGGCGGAGCAGAGCAGCCGCGAGGAGAGCTTCATCGACTGGGCCAAGTCGAGCACCGCGGCGTTCTACGCGTTCCGCGGCTTCCTCTTCGGGACCCGCCTCGCGAGCGTCGTCGCGCCCAAGCTCCCGAGCTTCCTGCTCGACCATGCCGGGCGCCGGTTCCCCGAGCTGGTGAACATGGGTGGGCTCACCATCGTCTCCAACATCTACGGCAACCCGGCGATCTCGATCCCGGCCGGCACCCTCGACGGCCTCCCCGTCGGGATGCAGGTGCTGACCCGCCACCACGCCGACGACCTTCTCTTCGACGTCGCCCTCGCGGTCGAACGTGAGCGTCCGTGGCCGCTGGTCGCCCCCGGAGTCGGGACCACGCCCGCGACCGTCTGACGTCCCGCTGGCGGCAGGAGGTTCGTCATGGTCGCGATGAGCATGAGCTTCGATCTGCGGCACCCGTCGCAGTTCCCGACGTCGGGAGCCGAGCTCTACCGCGCCGCGCTCGACATGTGCGCGTGGGCCGACGAGCGGGGGTTCACCACCATCGGCCTCGGCGAGCACCACCAGTCCCCCGACGGGTACATCCCGGCACCCCTGCTGTTCGCGAGTGCGGTCGGCGCGCGCACCCGGCAGACCCGCGTCCGCTGCTCGGTCCTGCTCGCCGTGCTCTATGACCCGATCCGCCTCGCCGAGGAGATCGCGGTGGCCGACCTCTGCCTCGGCGGACGCCTCGACGTCGGGCTCGGCGTCGGCTACGTCGAACACGACTTCGAGGCCTTCGGGAAGGACTTCTCGACGCGCGGGGACGCGCTCGACGAGCTGATCCCGCTGCTGCGCCGCGCGTGGACCGGCGAGCCGTTCGAGTACCGGGGGACGACGGTGCAGGTCACTCCCCGGCCGGTGCAGGACCCGATGCCCATCTCCGTCGGCGGCGCTTCTCGGCGCGGCGTTGAACGCGCGGTGAACCTCGCCGACGGCTACTTCCCGCCGGGCATGCCCGCGGGGTGGACGCGCTATCGCGCGCTGGCGATCGAGGCGGGTCGGCCCGACCCCGGCGACTATCCACCGAGCGGCCCGATCTTCCTGTGGGTCACCACCGATCCCAAGGAAGAGGTTTGGGAGCACCTCGCGCCCCACATCCGCCACCAGATCGACTCCTATGCCGCCTGGACCACGAGCGCGTACGGCGAGGCGCAGGGTCCGTTCGCGGCGGCACGCGACATCGAGAGCCTCCGCCAGGGCGGGGCGTATGAGGTGCTCACCCCCGACGAGGCCGTCGCGCTCGTCGAGCACCTCGGCCCCGACGGCCGACTGTCGCTCAACCCGCTGCTCGCCGGTATCGACCCGGCCGCTGCGTGGCAGATGCTCGGGCTGTTCGAGCGCGAGGTGCTGGGGGCGTTGTAGCCGCGCGGCCACAACCGGCTCCACGCGGCAGTCAGGGGTGTCGGAGCCCCTGTGCGTTCTCGACGTCGCGGTCGCGGCACCACTTCGGCGCAGTGACCGGGTTGCAGCGGGCGATCGCGGTGCCGGGCAGGTCGACGACGTAGGCGCCGATCGTCGGGTCCGAAACCGGGTAGTCGGTCGCGACGACATTCGCGCCGCTCGCGAATGCGATGGTGGCACGGGTGAGGTCGCCGGCGCGTGCCTCGACGGCGTCGGAGTCGGAGCGCGTCTTCACGAGGAAGTTCCGACCCACGATGCGGGGACACGCGTTGGGGAGCGGAACGTCGCGCTTGACGATCGCAGCCGACGGTTCCGCGACACTCGACGGGACGAACATCGCCCGGCCCTCGAGCGACGGGGTGCCGGCGAGGTACACGTCGCGCTCGGCTCCCGAGGCACCCAGCACGACGATGACGCCACCGCGCGTTGCTTTGAGCGTCGGCCAGCCGTCCCGGAGGATCGCGTCGCGAAGTGTCAGCCGCTTCCCGCGCACCTCGTCGGGGGTGATGAGCGTGCGACCGAAGACGTGGCTGACCAAGGCATCGAGACGCTCGAACCCGCCGATGTCCCAGTTGGCAAGCCCCCGCCCGGCTGCCTCGTTGTTGAGCACGGCCTGGAGGTCGGGATTCGTGTTGACCGGCAGCGCCTTGGGCTCGATGAAGAGGATCAGCGGCACGTGTCCGGGATTCGCCTTCGACCACGTGCTGATCGTGCGCAGGCAGTCCTCGAGCGTCGGGCACGTCGAGCCCTCGTCGACGATCAGCGAGTGAAGGACCGGGAACGTCGGACCGTTGAAGGAGTCG
>JALHSW010000547.1 GCA_022865365.1 Acidimicrobiia bacterium
CCGGGCCGGGCCGTACAGTTGCGCCCATGACCACCACGGCCGATCCCACCTGGCTCGCCGACGAGCGCTCCGAAGCGGCCGAGACCGCCCTCGAGATCCTCACCGACGCAGCGCTCGAGCCCATCGTCGACATGGTGCTCCTGGCCCGCGACGGGGCCTACGAGGCCCGGTCGCATGAGGGTTCGGTCCGATTCCGGCGCAACGGCGACGGCTCGTTCCAGGTGCTCGATGTCCAAGGCCGTGACCCGCTCGCCGATCAGGCAACGGACCGATTCACGTCGCTGCACGACGAGGTCGTCCACCAGAACCCGCACCGGTCCGAGAACTCCTACCCGCACGCGTTCGAGCAGGTCGCCCAGCTCTTCGACCACCCCGCCGCCCCCGACCTCTGCGTGATCCACTCTGCCGATCACAACTGGGAGGATCAGGGTGGTCACCGGGGCGAGCACGGATCCCTCGGGGTCGTGCAGGCCCGCGCGCCGTTGGTGCTCGCCGGCAAGGGCGTTCGGGCCGAGGGTCTCGTGGCGCGTGCAGCTCGGCTCGTCGACGTCGCACCGACCGTGCTCGAGCTGCTCGGGGTCCCGGCCGGTGTCGACGGCAATCACATCGCCGGTCAGGACGGCGAGGTCCGCCACGACGCGCTCGACCTCTCTTCGGGTGCACCAGCGCATGTGGTGGTGTTCCTCTTCGACGGCACGAACCCGAACGTCCTCTATGACATGGCCGCACGGGGTGACGCACCGAACGTGGCGCGCCTCATCGCAATGGGGACGGCGTTCAGCCATGGCGCGATGGCCGGCCTCCCGACAGTCACCCTCGCGAACCACACGTCGATCCTCACCGGCCGTCTCCCCGGCCACCACGGCATCCTCCACAACGCGTGGTTCGACCGGCGTACCGGGAAGCAGGTCATCACGAACTCCAACGCCACCTGGCCGTGGGCGATGAACCACACCTTCGAGGGTGTCGAGTCGATCCACACGGTGTTGCACCGCCACGAGCCCGACGCGTTCAGCGCGTCGGTGAACGAACCGTGCGACATCGACGCCGACTATTCCACCTTCGGGTTCTTCCGTCGAGGGGAGGTGCCGCCGATCCCGAAGAGTCCCGACGGGCTCCCGCACACGACGGAACGGTTTGTGCGCCCGTCGAAGGACTACTCGTGGTCGTCGATCGTCGACCACATGGGCACCGACCAGGCCGTTGGCATCTGGAGCGGCAGCTACCGCGACGAGTCGTACCCCCTGCCACGGTTCATGTTCACCAACTTCACTCTCACCGACGCCGCGATGCACGAGGGTGGCCCGTACTCCGAGATCGCCGCGGCGGCGATTCGCGACAGCGACGCTCGCATGGGCGAGATCATGGCCGCGGTCGAGCGGGCCGGCGCCTTCGACGACACCGCGTTCATCCTCGTCGCCGACCACGGCATGGAAGAGACCGACCCCGAGGTCCGGGGCGACTGGGGCGTCGCGCTCAAGGCTGCGGGGCTCACGTTCCGCGACGAGGGCTACGGCTTCCTCTACCTCGGCGACGCCCCGGGCTGACCCGCGTCAATTGCGTCGTCGTATGCGACTTCCCAGAGACAGAGGCCTTGAGGTGGCGCGACCCGCCCCGCTTGCGCACGGTCACGTGAGCGCAGGATGCCCAGGAGATCGCCCGGGCAACGCTTCGCCATGCCGGTCTCGACGATCGTGCCCACGAGCGAGCGCACCATCTGCCAGCAGAAGGCGGTGGCCCGCACCTCGTACACGAGCACCCCTGGGCGGTCGTCGGACACCCAATGCGACGCGAGCACCCGCCGCGTCGTGGTCGAGCCCTCCGGACCACGACGGCAGAACGCGGCGAAGTCGTGTTCACCGATGAAGGGGTCGGCCGCGAGACGGAGCAAGGACACGTCGAGCGGCGCGGGCACCCACCACGCCTGCCGGGCGAGGAACGGGTCGGGCACGGCTCGATTCAGAATGGTGTAGCGGTACGTGCGCGCGGTCGCGGTGTGCCGGGCGTCGAAGTCGCCGGGGACACGGTCGACGGACCTCACCACCACCTCCGGTCCGAGCATGCGGTTGACCGCCCGGCGGACACGCTCGGTGTCGGTGTCGGGCGGCATGTCGATGCTGACGACCTGACCCCAGGCGTGCACCCCTGCGTCGGTGCGCCCGGCGCACGCCAGGTTCAGCATCTCGCGCGGCGACCGGAGCAACTTCTCCAAGGCGTCCGAGAGCACGCCCTCGACGGTGCGAACGTCACGCTGCGCGGCGAACCCGTGGAAATCGGAGCCGTCGTAGGCGACGACGAGCTTCAACCGCTCGGACGATGCCGGACCATCGGCTTCACCGGTCGACGCCGCAAGCGGCGTCTCCTCCGGCGGCAACCGTCGAGGCCGCTCGCCGCCGGCATCGAAGAGTGTCATGCCGCCAGTTCGCTGAAGCGGCTAGACCAGCTCGATGCGGGCCATCGGCGCGTTGTCGCCGGGCCGTGGGCCGAGCTTCAGGATGCGCAGGTAGCCGCCCGGGCGCGACGCGTAGCGCGGCCCGATCTCGCTGAAGAGCTTGTGTGCGACCTGCTTGTCGTGAAGCTTGGCGATCACGACGCGACGGTCGTGCATCGAACCGCGCTTGGCCTTGGTGATGAGGTGCTCGGCGTACGGGCGCAGCACCTTCGCCTTCGTGACGGTGGTGACCACGTGCTCGGCCTCGAACAGGCTCGCGGCGAGGTTCGCGAGCATGAGGCGCTGGTGGGCAGGGTCCTTGCCCAGGCGCGGACCCTTGCGCGGCGTCGGCATCCTCTACTCCTTGACGCGCAGCGACAGGCCGCGCTCGTCGAGCTTCTGGAGCACCTCTTCGAGCGACTTCGAACCGAAGTTCGTGATCGCCAGCAAGTCGTCCTCGGTCTTCGAGACGAGCTGACCGATCGTGTCGACCCGGGCGCGCTTGAGACAGTTGCGGGGACGCTCGGAGAGGTCGAGCTCCTCGATCGCCAGCTCGAGGTCGGGAGACGCAGCCGCAGTGGGCGAGACCTCACCGAGCTCGAGCCCCCGGGGCTCGTCGGAGAGATCGGCGACGAGCGCAACGAGGCTGCGCAAGGTGTCGCCCGCCGAAGCGAAGGCGTCACGCGGCGAGATCGAACCGTCGGTCTCGATCTCGATCGTGAGCTTGTCGTAGTTGGTGGCCTGCTCGACCCGGGTCGGCTCGATCGAGAACGAGACGCGCCGGACCGGCGAGAAGATCGCGTCGACCGGGATCACACCGATGGTCGAGGTGCGCTTGTTGCGCTCGGCCGAGAGGTAGCCCCGACCCTGCTCGACCGTCAGGTCGATCGCGAGGCGACCCTTGGAATTCACGGTCGCCAGGTGCAGATCGGAGTTGAGGATCTCGACGTCAGACGTGGTCTGGATATCGCCCGCAATGACGTCGCCCGGACCGCGCTTGTCGACCCGGAGGTTCACGCCTTCGTCGCTCGAGCACGTGAGCACGAGGTCCTTGAGGTTCAGGATGAGGTCAGTGACGTCCTCCTTCACCCCCGGGATCGTGTCGAACTCGTGCAGGGCCTCGTCGAAGCGCACCTGCGTGACGGCGGCGCCGGGAATCGACGACAGCAGCGTGCGTCGCAGGCTGTTGCCGAGGGTGTGGCCGAATCCAGGCTCAAGGGGGGAGATGATGAACGACTGCGTGTTGCCGTCGGCATCGCCGGCCTCGACCTCAGGACGCTGAATGATGAGCATGAGCAGTACTTCTCTCGCGTGCGTGCGGTCCCCACCGGGGGGCCCGCTCGGGGGCTACGACTCTTGGTTACTTGGAGTACAACTCGACGATGAGCTGCTCGCGCACGGGAACGTCGATCTGCTCCCGGAGCGGCAGGTCACGCACCGTTGCCTGAACGGCGTCCTTGGAGACGTCGAGCCAGGCAGGGGCGGCGCGGTCGATGGTGTCGAGGTTGTGACGGATGACGATGTTCTGCTTGATCTTGTCGGCCAGGCCGACCACGTCGCCCTTGCGGCACTGGTAGGACGGGATGGTGAGACGCTTGCCGTTCACGGTGACGTGACCGTGGCGGACGAGCTGGCGAGCCTGGTTGCGGCTGGCGCCGAAGGCCGCGCGGAACACCACGTTGTCGAGACGGGACTCGAGCATCCGCAGGAGGTTCTCGCCGGCGATGCCCTGCTGGCGCGACGCCACGGCATACATGTTTCGAAACTGCTTCTCGAGTACGCCGTAGATGCGGCGGGCCTTCTGCTTCTCGCGGAGCTGGAGCAGGTACTCGCTCTCGCGGATGCGACCCCGACCGTGCTCGCCGGGCGGGTAGGGCTTGCGCTCGATCGCGCACTTCATCGAGTCGCACTTGGCGCCCTTGAGAAAGAGCTTCATGCGTTCGCGGCGACAGAGCCTGCACACGGCTTCGGTGTACCTGGCCACGGTCAGAGCCTCCCGGTCACAGCTAAGCCGGTCATACTCGGCGCCGCTTGGGCTGACGGCAACCGTTGTGGGGGATGGGCGTGACGTCCTTGATGCCAACCACCTCGATGCCGGTGTTCTGAATGGTGCGGATCGCGGTCTCACGGCCCGAACCCGGGCCCTTGACCACCACGTCGACCTTGCGGACGCCGTGTTCCATCGCGCGCCGCGCCACGGTCTCGGCCGCGAGCTGCGCTGCAAACGGCGTGGACTTGCGCGAGCCCTTGAACCCCACGTTCCCTGACGAAGCCCAGGCAAGTGCGTTGCCCTGCTGATCAGTGATCGTGATGATTGTGTTGTTGAACGACGACTTGATGTGCGCGACGCCATAGGCGACGTTCTTACGCTCTCGCCGCTTCGGGCGCCGTGCGCCCGGGGTTGCCTTTGCCACCGCTCCTGCTTCCTGTTCGTCTTACTTCTTGGCGCGCTTCTTGCCGGCCACGGTCTTCTTGGCTCCCTTGCGGGTGCGCGCGTTGGTCCGGGTGCGCTGGCCGTGCACCGGCAGACCCCGGCGATGCCGGATGCCCGCGTAGCTGCCGATCTCGACCTTGCGCTTGATGTTCGCGGAGACCTCGCGGCGGAGGTCGCCCTCGACCTTGAGGTTGGAATCGATCCAGCTCCGGAGCTTCGCTACTTCGTCCTCAGTGAGGTCACGCACGCGCGTGTCGCGCGACAGGTCGGACTGGTCGCAGACGAGACGGGCCGTCGAGCGTCCGATACCGAAGATGTAGGTGAGCGAGATCTCCAACCGCTTCTCGCGGGGGATGTCGACACCGGCGATGCGGGCCATGGATGCTCCTCTATCCCTGACGCTGCTTGTGTCGTGGGTTCTGGCAGATGACGCGCACGGACCCGTGACGACGGATCACCTTGCACTTCTCACAGATCTTCTTGACTGACGGTCGAACCTTCATGATCTTCCGCTTCGCTCGGGCACCTTGCTCGCTTCGCTCTCGTCTACTTGTACCGATAGGTGATGCGGCCACGAGTCAGGTCATAGGGCGTGAGCTCTACCTGGACCCGGTCACCGGGGAGGATCCGGATGTAGTGCATCCGCATCTTCCCGGAGATGTGGGCCAGGACCTTGTGGCCGTTCTCGAGCTCGACGCGAAACATGGCGTTCGGCAACGGCTCGACCACCGTTCCCTCGACCAGGATCGTGTCGTCCTTGGGCTTTGCCAGCGACTTTCCTCACCTACGCGCGGCGCGCGAAAACACGCCAAAAACCTCTTCGGGGCCGAGAGAACAGGCTACACGACGAGGGCGCGACAGCCCAAGTCGCCGTGGGGGCCGATCTCCCACATGGCTCCGCTCGCTGCGCCGCAGGATACCTGCGGCGCGGGCGCTCGCTCCGGGGGGACCCTAGCCCCCTCACCCGGGCAGCGTGAGCACTTCGGGACCGTGCTCGGTGCAGGCGATGGTGTGCTCGAAGTGGGCCGAGCGCTTGCCGTCACTGGTGACGACGGTCCAGCCGTCCGCCAAGGTCTGGGTCTCCTGGGTCCCGACGTTGATCATGGGCTCGATCGCCAGCACATGGCCTTCGCGGACCTTCATCCCGCGCCCGGGAGGCCCGTAGTTCGCCACCTGGGGCTCCTCGTGCATCGCCGTCCCGATGCCGTGCCCGACGTACTCCCGCACCACCGAGAACCCGGCCGCGAGTGCCCGCGATTCGACAGCGTGGCCGATGTCACCGAGGCGGTTCCCGACCACGATCTCCTCGATCGCGTCCTCGAGGCACGACCGGGTCACGTCGATGAGCTGCTTGGACTCGTCGTCGATGTCGCCGATCGGGACGGTGATGGCCGCGTCCCCGTGCCAGCCCTCGATGATGGCGCCGCAGTCGATCGAGAGGATGTCGCCCTCTTCGAGCACCACCGTCTCGCTCGGGATCCCGTGGACGATCACCTCGTTGGGGGAAGTGCACACGACGGCCGGGAAGCCGTGGTAATTGAGGAAGTTCGAGCGGGCGCCTCGGCGATCGAGCACCTCGCGGGCCGCGGAGTCGACGTCGAGGGTGGTCGCCCCCGGCTTCGCGGCACGCGTGCAAGCCTCGTGCATCTCGGCCACGACGCTTCCGGCCCTGCGCATCAACGCGATCTGGTCGATCGTCTTGCGGGTGATCATCGAGTCGGCCTCACGGCTTCGTCGGATCGAACTGCGCCTCGACGGTCTCCACCAGCTGCTTGAACACGTCGTCGGTCTCTTCGCTTCCGTCGACGTGGGCCAGCGTCGCCGCCCGCCGGTAGAACTGGATGACCGGCAGCGTCTCGACCTCGTACAGCTCCAGGCGGCGCATCACGGCTTCTTCGGTGTCGTCGTCACGCTGCACGACCCGGCCACCGCACGCATCGCACGTCCAGTTCTCCTTGGGAGGATTCTCGACGTGGTAGAGCGCTCCGCACTGTGCGAACACACGGCGTCCGGCGATGCGGCGCAGCACGATCTCGGTCGGCACGTCGAGGTCGATCGCGAGGTCGAGCGGTCGCCCGTCGAGGATGCGCCTGAGCTCCTCGGCCTGACGTCGCGTACGCGGGAACCCGTCGAGCACGAAGCCCCGGGCCGCGCGGTCGTCTATCCCGAGGTGCTCCGCGACGAGGCCCACGACCGTCTCGTCGGGAACCAGCTCGCCGCGGTCCATGAAGCTCTTCGCTTCGAGCCCCAGCTCGTGACCGAAATTCGCCGCATCGCGAAAGAGATCGCCCGTGGAAAGATGCGCGACTTTGTAGTGGTCTGCCAGCCGGGTCGCCTGAGTGCCTTTGCCGGCACCCTGCTTCCCGAGCAGCACCAGCCGCGGGCCGCGTGTGCTCATCGGTACAGCGCTCTCCAGTCGCCCGGTCAGGCGAGGAAGCCCTCGTAGTTACGCATCATGAGCTGACTGTCGATCTGCTTCATCGTCTCGAGGGCGACACCCACGGTGATGAGCAGCGCGGTACCGCCGAACGGGAACTGGCTGATGTCCCAGAGGGCGAAGACGAGCAGGGGCGTGATCGCGATGATCGCGAGGAAGATCGCTCCGGGGAGCGTGATGCGGTTGAGCACCTTCGCCAGGTACTTCTCGGTGGGCGGTCCGGGACGGATCCCGGGGATGAACCCACCCTGCTTGCGGATGATGTCGGCCTGCTGCTGCGGGTTGAACGCGATGGCCGTGTAGAAGTACGCGAAGAAGATGATGAGCAGCGTGTAGAAGCCGATGTAGAACCACCCTTGGTTGTTCACCAGGTTGTTGTTGATCCACTCCTGCACGCCGGTGAAGTTGCTGCCCAGCACCGATGCGATCAACGCCGGGAACGACAGGATCTAGCTCGCGAAGATCACGGGGATCACACCCGACTGGTTCACCTTGAGGGGGATGTAGGTGCTCTGGCCCCCGTACATTCGGCGGCCGACCACGCGTTTCGCGAATTGGAC
This sequence comes from Acidimicrobiia bacterium, assembly GCA_022865365.1. Classification (GTDB taxonomy): domain Bacteria; phylum Actinomycetota; class Acidimicrobiia; order IMCC26256; family PALSA-555; genus JALHSW01. Next base: position 7,863 of record JALHSW010000547.1, read on the forward strand.
CGGGATGCGTCGCTGCCCCGACTCGACGAACACGATCCCGACGATCATCGCGACGCCGATGCCGATGATCGTGAAAAACTGGAACTTCGTGCCCTGGGACCAGATCGCAGCCCCCTGCGCGGGGAGCCGCGACACGACGGAGGCGAAGATCAGGATCGACATGCCGTTGCCGATCCCACGCTGCGTGATGAGCTCACCCAACCACATGACCAGCGCGGTACCCGCCGTCCACACGAGCACGATGAGCCCGGCGCGCCAGAAGTTGAAGCCGGGGATGAAGTCGATGCCTTGGGGGAGCTTGGCTCCGAACCCGATCAAGCCGCCGCTGCCCTGGTGCAGCGCGAACACGAAGCCGGTCGATTGCACCAGCGCCAACGCGACCGTGAGGTAGCGCGTCCACTGGGTGATCTTCTTCTGGCCGGTCTGGCCTTCCTGCTGCCACTGCTCGAGCTTCGGGATGACCACACCGAGCAGCTGCATGATGATCGACGCCGTGATGTACGGCATGATCCCGAGGAAGAAGATCGCGACGTTCGTGATCGCGCCCCCGGAGAAGAGGTCGAGGAACCCGACGACGCCGCTGTTGTTGGACTGCTCCTGGAGCGTCTTGATCGCGCTGAAGTCGACGTACGGGACCGGCAGGTGAGCGCCGAGGCGGTAGACCCCGATGAGCACGAGCGTGAAGAGGATCTTGTTCCGCAGGTCGGGGACCCGGAACATGTTCCGAAGTCGAGACAGCATGGTCGGTCAGCCTACCGATTCGTCAGGGCGTTGTTGCCGCCGGCGGGGGGCCTGCCCTCGCCCCACGGAAGGGCGATCAGCTCGAGAGAACCACCCGCGGCCTCGATCGCCTGCTGGGCCGACTTCGAGGAGCCATGCGCCTTCACGATGAGCTTCTTGGTGAGCTCACCGCGACCCAGGACCTTGACGAAGCCGCGCTTGGCCACGAGGCCCCGCGCCCGCAGCGCGTCGGGGTCGACGGTCGCACCGTTGTCGAAGCTCTCGAGTGCCTCGAGGTTCACGACGGCATACTCGACGCGAAACGGATTGCGGAACCCCTTGGCCTTCGGCGTGCGCCGCGCGATCGGGGTCTGGCCACCTTCGAACCGGGTCGGGACCGTCCCGCGCGCGCGTCGGCCCTTGTGGCCACGGCCGGCCGTCTTGCCGCCCTTGCCCGCGATGCCACGGCCGACGCGACGCGAGGGCTTGCGAGAACCGGCGGCCGGCTTCAGATCATGAATCTTGATGGGCATCAGACCTCTTCCACCGTGACCAGATGGGGGACGCGGGCGACCATGCCGCGGATCTCGGGCCGGTCGGCGTGCTCCACCGTCTGGTTGATCCGACGCAGCCCGAGCGCGCGCAGGGTACCCCGCTGCTTGGGCTTCGCGCCGATCGCGGAACGAACCATCGTCACCTTGAGCTTGGCCGCCATCGTCACGCCACCTCGGTGATCACGGGCTTGGGCGAGTTGCGCTCCTTGTACGCACGCAGCATCGGGCCACCCGCGACCTCTTCGGTCGACTTTCCGCGCAGACGCGCGATCTCCTCGGGGCGACGCAGTCCTCGGAGACCCGCGATCGTCGCACGCGACACGTTGATCGCGTTCGAGGACCCGAGCGACTTCGCCAGGATGTCGTGTACGCCCGCGGCCTCGAGGATGGCGCGAGCCGCGCCGCCCGCGATCACGCCGGTACCGGGCGAGGCGGGCTTGAGCAGCACCCGTGCCGCGTCGTGCTCGCCCAGGATCTGGTGGGTGATGGTGGAGCCGGCAAGGGGAACCGAGAACTGGTTCTTTCGCGCCTCTTCCATACCCTTCTGGATCGCGGCAGGGACCTCCTTGGCCTTGCCGTAGCCGAGGCCGACATTTCCTTGGCCGTCGCCGACCACGACGAGCGCGGTGAACGAGAACCGCCGCCCGCCCTTGACGACCTTGGCGACGCGATTGATCGCGATCACCCGCTCTTCGAACTGACCTTCTGCCATCTAGAACTCCAATCCAGCTTCACGCGCGCCGTCGGCGGCACCGGCCACACGCCCGTGGTAGCGGAAGCCACCTCGGTCGAACACGACAGTTGAGACGCCAGCGGCCTTCGCGCGTTCGCCCACCCGCTTGCCCACCGACTTCGCAGCGTCCACGGTCGCGGTCGACCCGCTCCGCACGTCGGCTTCCATCGTAGAAGCCGACGCGATCGTACGACCGGCGGTGTCGTCGATCACCTGCGCGTAGAGATGCCTGCTCGAGCGGAACACCGCCAGGCGAGGACGCGCGGCGGTACCCCGCACGTTCTTACGAACCCGATGGTGGCGGCGCTTGCGGCCCGCGACCTTCTGCAACACTTCAGACGTCTCCTACTTCGCCGACTTGCCGGCTTTGCGCAACACGCGCTCGTCGGCATAGCGGATGCCCTTACCCTTGTAGGGCTCAGGCTTGCGGATCTTGCGGATGTTGGCGGCGACCTGACCGACGAGCTGCTTGTCGAAGCCGCGGACGGTGATGCGGGTGGCCTGGGGAACGTCGAAGGTGATCCCATCGGGCGCCTCGAAGTGGACCGAGTGCGAGAACCCGAGCTGGAGCTCGAGCTTCGACGGACCCTGTGCGATCGCCCGGTACCCGACTCCCACGATCTCCAGGTCACGCGAGTAGCCCTCGGTGACACCCTGGACCATGTTGGCGACGAGGGAACGGGTGAGGCCGTGCAGCGCGCGGTTCTGGCGCGCGTCGTCGGGGCGGGCGACGAAGAGGTCGTCGCCCTCGCGCGTGATCGTGATCGTCTCCGGTGCCTCGTGTTCGAGGGTGCCCTTGGGCCCCTTCACCGTCACGTGGGCGCCGTCGAGCGTCACCTCGACCCCCGAGGGGATCGTGATGGGCTGCATTCCGATACGGGACATGGTCTGCTCGCTCCTACCAGACGTGGCAGAGAATCTCGCCGCCGACCCGGCGCTGCCGCGCTTCCCGGTCGGTCATGAGCCCCTGGTTGGTGGAGAGGATCGCGATCCCCATTCCACCCAGGACTCGCGGCACATCGGTCGACTTCGTGTAGACGCGCAAGCCCGGCTTCGAGACGCGCTTGAGGCCGGAGATCGTGCGCTCGCGATCGGACGTGTACTTCATCACGATCGTGAGCTTCTTGCCCGGCTTGTCACTCAGGTCCTCGACCAAGAAGCCCTCGATGTAGCCCTCGCGCTCGAGGATCTTCGCCAGCGCTTCCTTCACCTTCGACGAGGGCATGATGACCTCGTCGTGGAACGCGACGTTGCCGTTCCGGATACGGGTGAGCATGTCTGCGATGGGGTCGGTCATCGTCATCGGCTGGCCTCCCTCACCACGAGGCCTTGGTGATGCCGGGGATCTCGCCCGCGTGCGCCATCTCGCGGAAGCAGATTCGGCACAGCGCGAACTTCTGGTACACCGACCGCGCGCGGCCGCAACGACGGCAGCGCGTGTACGCCCGAACCTTGAACTTCGGTTCGCGCTCCTGCTTCTGGATGAGTGCCTTCTTCGCCACTTGCGCTACCTGCTTTCCTGGTCTCGGCGGAACGGGAATCCGAGCGCTCGGAGGAGCGCCCGACCGTGGTCGTCGGACTGTGCCGACGTCACGATCGTGATGTCCATGCCGCGGACCGTATCGATGTTGTCGTAGTCGATCTCCGGGAAGATCAGCTGCTCGGTCACACCGAACGTGTAGTTGCCACGCCCGTCGAATGAATCGGGGTTCATGCCCCGGAAGTCGCGGATGCGGGGGATCGCCAGGCTCACGAGCCGGTCGTAGAACTCCCACATCCGGTCGCTGCGCACGGTCGCCTTCGCACCAATGGCGTTGCCCTCACGGAGCTTGAAGCCGGCGATCGAC
>JALHSW010000548.1 GCA_022865365.1 Acidimicrobiia bacterium
AGCGCTGCGTGGCCCACGCGACCCCGAAGGTGTTCAGGATCGTTGTCGCCGACCCCGAGCGCAGTGCCCGCGCGGCCTCGTACGGTGCGGTCGCGGCCCAGCGCATGCCCCCGCCGGCCTTCGACTCCCACATGTCGTGGTTCGTGCCGAAGTACTCGTGGAACGCGGCGACGTCGAACTGCTCCGGCAGCGGGATGTGCATCAGGCCGTCGACGTCGGTCGGCTGGAGCCCGGCGTCCGCGATGGCGCGCTCCACCGCCGACCCGACGATCTCGAGCACCCTACGACCCGACGCCTTGGTGTGGTCGGACTCGCCGACCCCGCAGACCGCGACGGCCCCGCTGATGTCGTCGTACTCCGTGGCCCAACCCCAGTCGTTCGCCTTGTCGTCCAGGCGCGCCACGATCAGCTCCCCTTCTCCCTCAACTGCCCACGGGCCGCTCGCCGATGACGTCGATGTCACGGAGGTGGGCAAGCTCGTCGGATGTCAGCCCGAGCTCTGTCCCGAGGATCTCGTCGTTGTGCTCGCCCAGCGTCGGCGACGGGCGGCGGATCCAGGTGCGCCCGGCGCGCCCGGCGTAGCGGAACGGCACCATCGGGATCGGGTGGGCGCCGGTGACCGGGTGCTCCTCGACCTCGAGGAACCCGCGTTCGCCGAGCTGGGGGTTGCGGGCGATGTCCCGTGCGTCCTCGACGTACCCGGCGGGGACGCCGTGGCTCGCGAGCATCTCGGCGAGCTCGCGGGCGTCGCGGGTCTCGCACCAGAGGCCGAGGTGCTCGTCGATGCGATTATGCGCTGCGAAGCGACCGGCAGCAGTCCCGAGCGCGGGATCGGCCGCCCACTCGGGGTCGTCGAGCACCGTGCGCATCGCCAACCACTGCGCGTCGGTGGCGATGGCGAGCGCGAGCCACTCTTCGTGTCCCGCGCAGGCGTACAGGTTCTGGGGTGCGGCGAGCGGGCCGCGGTTCCCGTTGCGCCCCAGCAAGGTGCCACTCGCCCCGTACTCCACCACCTGCTCGGCTGCGGCGTTGAGCGCAGCTTCGATCATCGTTACCTCGACGAGATGGCCTTCGCCGCTACTCGCACGATCGCGCAAGGCCAGCATGGTCGCGAACACTGCGTGCATGGCGGCGAGCGGATCGCACGCGCCACGGGGGAGCAGCGGCGGGCCGTCGGGCCAGCCAGTCACCCACGCCATCCCGGTTATCCCTTCCATGGTCTGGGCGAAGCCGGTCCGATCTCGCCACGGTCCACTCAACCCGTACGCCGGCAGCCGCACCATGGTGAGACGCGGGTTGCGCGCGTGCAGGACGTCCCAGCCCAGGTCGAACTGCTCCATCACGCGGGGGGTGAAGTTCTCGAGGAGGACGTCGGCCGTGTCGGCGAGTCGGAGCAGGAGGTCGCGACCCTCGGGGCGGGTCAGGTCGAGCGTGATCCCACGCTTTCCGATGTTCGCGCCGTGGAACAACGGTCCCCACTCCCACCAGAGATCCTCGGGTGGCCGCTTGGTGGAGGTGTAGCGCATGAGGTCGGGCCGGGTGACCGACTCGACCTTGATCACATCGGCACCGAGGCACGCCAGCATGTGGGTCGCAGCCGGTCCGGCCCACCACGCGGTGCAGTCGAGCACGCGTACGCCCGACAGCGGCCGCGGGTCGGGTCCCTCGTCTTCCTTGTCGCCCACGAGAGGGATCGCAGGGTGGGTGCGCGGCGCCCAATCGATCGTGTCGTCGTGCTCACCGATGTCGGGCGACGCGGTGAACGGGCGAGCCTGCAGGCCCGAGATCCGATACGGAACCCGCGGTTGGACGAAGCGACCGCGCGGGTTCTCCACGAACGTGCCGGTCGCCTCGAAGTGGTCGAAGCCGGTCACCGTGGCACCGTTGCCGACGGGCCCGCTCGGGATGCGCAGCAGCGTGGCCTCTTCGAGGAGCTCTGCGGTCGTGTGTCTCAAGGTGTATGCGTGCGACATCGCGAGCGTCTCGTCGCGTCGCTTGAACCGTCCCATGACTTTCGCGAGGTAGCGGTCCTCGATCATGTCGGGCCGACCGATGAGGAGGAGGAAGTCGGCGAACTGCTGCGCGCTGTTCGTGGTGAACGCGATGTAACCGTCGGCGGTGGGCTCGATCGAGGGGATCTCGATGGAGCGCGTCGGTCGACGCATCTCGGGCCAGCCGAGGAACTCCGCGAACACCGAGGTGTAGGTGTTCATCGTCAAGGCCATGCAGTCGAGGAGCGCGACGTCGACGTGCTCACCGCGACCCGTTCGGGTCGCCTGGAGCCAGGCACCGACCGCGGCGACCGCAGCGTACGTTCCCGAGACCCACTCTCCGATCCGCCCGCCGGCCGCGACCGGCGGGTCCTCGGGAAGGCCTCGGGTCGCGATCGAGCCGCACCATGCCTGCAGCGTGAACTCGGTGGCGGCCCACTCCGCCCACGATCCGCGCTGCCCGAACGGCGTGATCGACACGACCACGAGTCCCGGGTTTCGCTCGCGCACGCGGCCGGCCTCGAGCCCCTGGGAGAGCCAGCGCCCGGGTGGACCGCTCTCGACGACGATGTCGGCTGCCGCGCACAAGTCGACGACGTGGTCGTCGTCGGGTGCGCCGGTCACGCTGCGCCGTGACGTGTGCAGGAACTCGAACAGCGCGCCCGACCGCCACGCGCGCAACGGGTCACCGCTGGGTGGCTCGACCTTGACCACGTCAGCTCCCGCGTCGGCGAGCAGCTTCGTGCAGTAGGGGCCGGCGATCTCCGTCGAGAGATCGACGACCCGCATGCCGTCGAGCACGCGCGTGGGCCCTTCTGGTCGCGGACCGATGGTGGGAGACGAGAGGGCGCAGCCTCGCACACCGCGAGCCGGGGTCGCCAAGACCGCAGGCCCCGTGGTTCCCGTAGGCTCACGGCCCGTGGAACCCCTTCGGATCGGCACGCTCGGCGCGGCGCGCATCACACCCACAGCACTGTGCAAGCCGGCAGCCCGACTCCCGGGCGCCGAGGTCGTGGCGGTCGCCGCCCGCGATGAGGGTCGAGCGCAGAAGTTCGCGGCCAAGCACGGGATCGCCACTGTCCATGGTTCCTACGAGGCGCTGCTCGCTGACGGCAACGTGGAAGCGGTCTACAACCCGCTCCCGAACGGTCTCCACGGCAAGTGGACCCTTGCCGCGCTCGCGGCGGGCAAGCACGTGCTGTGCGAGAAGCCGTTCACGGCCAACGTCGAGGAGGCCGAGCAAGTCGCCGCGGTCGCGTCGGCGTCGGGCCTGGTGGTGATGGAGGCGTTCCATTACCGGTACCACCCGCTCGTCACCCGTCTCCTGGAGATCGTGCGTGACGAGTTGGGGCCCATCCGACGGGTCGAGACGCGCATGTGCATCCCGCTACCCATGCGCAACGACATCCGCTACGACCTGGCCCTGGCCGGCGGCGCGCTCATGGACGTCGGCTGCTACGCCATCCACCAGCTCCGGACCTTGGCGGGCGCGGAGCCCGAAGTCGTCTCGGCCGAGGCGAAGACCATCCGCCCCGGGGTCGACCGCTGGGCGAAGGCCGAGATGCGCTTCGCCGACGGGAGCACCGGCGCGATCGAATGTGCGCTCCTGTCGGGCAAGGTCCTCACGCTGGGGGCCCGGGTCATGGGCGAACGGGGCGAGCTCAAGGTCACGAACCTCACCGGGCCGCAGTACTACCACCGCGTCGTGGTGAAGACCCAGGACCCGGGCTCGGGGGTCAAGGCGCGCCGGAGCGAGAAGGTCAAGGGTGAGGCGACCTACTGGTACCAGCTCGAGGCGTTCACCAAGGCCGTGCGCGAAGGCGGTCCGGTGCTTACGCCGCCAGCCGACTCGATTGCGAACATGCGCGTGATCGACGCGGTGTACCGCGCCGCCGGGCTCGAACCCCGCCAACCCAGCTCCCCTGGTGCATGAGTGCGCACATGAGCTCGCTACCCGCGTTCACTCGTCGCGACGTGGAGTTCGCGGGGGTCGGCGGCGTCACGCTCCGAGGTTGGTGCTACCTACCTGCCGACGGGGCGAGCGATGCTCCGGTCCCGGGTGTTGTGCTCGCGCACGGCTTCTCGGCCGTGAAGGAGATGGCCCTCGATCGCTTCGCCGAGGTGTTCGCGGCTGCCGGGCTCGCGGTCCTCGTGTACGACCACCGCAACCTCGGCGCGAGCGACGGCGAGCCGCGCCAGCGCATCGACGCGTGGGCTCAGATCCGCGACTACCGCCGCGCGCTCGACTGGCTCGGCGCCCGGCCCGAGGTGGACGGTGATCGGCTCTCGGTCTGGGGGTCGAGCTTCAGCGGTGGGGAGGTGCTGGTGATCGGTGCCACCGACGACCGCGTGCGTGCGGTGGTGGCCCAGGCGCCGTTCGTCGGGAACCCCGAGCTCGAGGATGCCGACGGCGCCGACTTCGCGGCGATCCGTGCCGCCGCGCTCGGTGACGAGCCCGGACCCGGCGAGCAGATGGTCGGCCCCCTGCCTGTGGTGGCTGCCGATCCCGCGACCTTGGCGGCGCTGCCCCAACCCGAGTCTTGGGAGTGGTTCTGCACTTCGGCGCAGCAGGCGCCGTCGTGGAAGAACGAGGTGACGCTCCTGCTCGATGGCGCGGCCGCACCGTTCGAGCCTGCGCTCGCCGCGGCACGCCTCGAGGCACGCTGTTGATGATCGTCGCGACCGAGGATCGTGTCGCCGACACCGAGCTCGCCCTCGCTGCGTTCGAGTGTGCCGGCGAACCGAAGCGGCTCGAGCTGGTGGGCGACCACTTCGTCGTCTACCACGGGTCCGGCTTCGCGCAGGCCAGCGGTGCCGCCCGTGACTTCCTCGTCGAGGTGCTGATGTGACCGACGAGACGCGCTTCGAGCGCTGGCTCCGCGACGGCGAGCGCACCGAAGGCGATGCGATCCCCGCGGCGACGGTCGTCCTGGTGCGCGAGCGCAGCGGCACCATCGAGACGCTCATGCTCCGCAAGAACTCCAAGATCGCGTTCGGTGGGATGTGGGTGTTCCCGGGTGGGCGCATCGACGACGAGGATCGGGTCGGGGCACCCGATGTCGCGACGGCCGCCCGTCGAGCCGCAGTCCGCGAGGCGGCCGAGGAAGCGGGGCTCGCGGTCGATGAGGATTCCCTGGCGTGGATCTCGCACTGGCTGCCACCGGGGATCGCGCCCAAGCGGTACGCGACCTGGTTCTTCGTCGCCCCTGCGCCCGGCGGTGACGTGACCATCGACGGTGGAGAGATCCACGAGTCGGACTGGATGCAGCCACGCGATGCCCTCACCCGGCGCGACGCGCTCGAGATCGAGCTCGCACCTCCCACGTGGATGACGCTGCATTACCTCGGCGCCTTCGACGACCTTGACTCGCTGATGCGAGACGCCGAGGAGCGCGAGCCGTTCTTCTACGAGACGCACATCGCCAAAGGCGCCGGGGGGGTCGTTGCCCTCTGGGCCGGGGACGTCGGCTACGGAGTCGAGCCGCTCGACGACGCGGCGCTGGAGACCAAGGGGCCTCGCCATCGCCTCTGGATGGCCGACCCCTGGCGCCTCGAGCGCGATCTTCCCTGAGCGCTCTTCCCGCTACCGACCTCGAAGGGACGCCAGCCCGACAGAGCCGGTGATCTCGACGTAGCTGTCGTACCCCCCTGTCATGGTGGGGGCATGTTCAAGATCGAGCGGATCACCGCAGACCTCGACGAGCTTGCCCGGGGCCTTGAGCCCGAGTGCTGTTCGGGTGTGGACGCGGCCCGGCTCACTGAGGTCGCCGCGAAGGCCGCGCGTTTGAGCGAGACGGTCAAGATGCTCTACGCGCG
>JALHSW010000549.1 GCA_022865365.1 Acidimicrobiia bacterium
CTCGACGCTTGCTGGGATCACGTCCTTGGCCGGCGCATTGCCGCCGCCCGCCGCGTCCTGCTCGTCGGTGAATGGGATCTCGAACACGTCCGGGTTCGTGTCGAAGTAGGTCGCGCACTGTTCGGCACCGTCGTCGTAGCCCTGCTGGAACGCATTCACCCGGTCGAAGCCGGAACCATGTGCGCTTGCGTCCTCCTTCGAGGAACCGGTGGGGTCACGGAACTGGAGCATCGCCGCGAGTGCTCGGTCGAGGCTGCCGCCCTTGAGCCTGATCCCCCGCGCGTCACCGTCGGCCACTCGCTTGACCCACGAGCCGGCGAAGCAGTCGGCCTGGAGCTCCTCGAAGATGGTTTGCTCGCCATCAGTGCCCGCCCGGTCCTGGATCGCGTGGCCCCACTCGTGCGCGAGCACCAGTGGCACCGCAAGGACGCCGAAATCGCGGAAGATCTGCGGGAAGAGCCGCACGTCGTCGTACGCGACGAAGTTCGACTTGTAGCAATAGAACGCGTTGTCCTCGGCATCCTGGTAGGTGAGCGTCTGGCCCTGGCACTTGGGCAGCTCCACGCCGGGTCGCGCGGCGATGATCCGGTCGTCGGGGATGCGCTCGTACTTCGCGCCATAGATCACAGGGAACTCGTCGGCCCAGTAGTTCTGGAGGTCGTCGATCGCGAGGGCCAGCGTCGCCTCGTAGCCGTTGCCCTTGTCGGGAGTGGCGTCGGTGCCCCCGCCGTCGAGCGCGGGGTCGCCGCCCTCGTTGCCTGAGCCGCCATTCTGGGCGAGCGCCGCAGGGGTTGCGACCGCGATCACGACGAAGGCCGCAAGGAACGCGGCCAACATCCGACGACGCACGGGAAACCTCCTGGGCGAGAGGCCGACATTCTGGCACGGGGCCAACCGGGGACCGGCCTGACTCGGGACTGGCCTGACTCGGGACTGGCCTGACTCGGGACTGGCCTGACTCGGGACTGGGAGGATGGGGCAGTGGATCCCGGGACCCTCGACGAAGCACTGCGCGCCGGCGACGTCGACGAGCTGATCCGACTCGTCGACGCCTGCTGCAGCACGCGCGACTGGGATTCGCTGGCGTCGCTGCGGGCTCGATGCGATCGGGCGCACGAGACGGGGCACCAGCTCTGGCCCGTCTCGTCGCACGCGGCGTACCGCCTCGCCCTCGAGGCTCCGGCGCACCATGCCGGCGCCGTGCTCGTGGAAGGTGCCGGTCGGTTCGCGCCCGGCCCGCTCCCGGAGGTCGCAGCACAGCATCACACCTGGGCCGAGCTCGCCCCCGAGGTCGTGCCCGGCGCGCCGGGGATGCTCGCAGCCCACGAGCGCGTCGTGCGGGGCGAAGACCTCTCGCACGTCGTGCTCGATGGCCCACCGGTGCTCGAGCTCCCCTTGCGGCTCGCGTCGTGGGAGCCCCATTACGTGCTCGCGGAGTATCACGAGCACGACGCCGACTTCCCGACGCCACCGCTCCCGCCGACGGTTCCCGTCGACCTTCCGCCTGCACCGGTCCCCGAGCCGCTCGACGACGTTGCCGTCGCGTTGCGTGATGTCACGCGCGTCTGGACCGACGGCTCAAACGGTCGCGTCGAGGTCGTCGCCGTCACCGGTGACGTCCTCGGCGCGATCGCGGCACTCGGTGCTCCGGCCACGAACCTGGCGGCGGTCGGTCCGGCCGAAGCACTTGCCCACCTCGGGTGGGCCGGAGCGAGTGGCGGCGCGTACGGTCGACGACCGGGCGCGGCGGCGGGACGATTCGCCGCACTCTGGGCCGCAGCGGCTCTCACCGGACTTGTCGACGTTTGGCCCCCCGACCCCGATCGCCTCGGGGAACGCGTCGGCGAGCTCCGCTGGGTGCTCTGGGACACCGACGAACGGGCGACCGGTTGGCGGATCCGGCTCGCGGTCGAGGACCCGGCGCGCGGCAGGTCGTGGGCGCTCAGCGCGCACGACGCTCGTTGAGCGCGGCCCCATCCCTCGAGATTCGACCCTCTAGATTCACACCTTGTGGACGCACTCGACTTCTACGGGCTCCAGCCGACCGACGACCCGCTCTGCTGGCGCCTCCCGGTCGTTCGTGAGCTGTGCTCGGGGTTCGGCGCGCTCTTCGGCGGCGCCGGCCTCGGGGCGGCAATCGAGGTGCTCGAGCGCGTCACCGGCCGACCGCTCGTGTGGGCGACCGCGCAGTATCTGCAGTTCGCACGGCCGCCGTCGGTCGTCGAGCTCGAGGTCAACGAGGTGGTGCGCGGCCGCGCCACGTCGCAGGCTCGTGTGCTCGCGCGCGTCGACGGGCGTGAGATCTTCACGGTCGTCGCCGCGCTCGGGCGCCGCAGCCTCCCTTGGTCGGGCGAGTGGGCCGTGCACCCCGACGTCCCGCCGGTCGCGGCCAGCCCACCACGACCGCTCGCCCCGCACATGGAAGGGACGATCGGGTCCCGACTCGAGACGCGCCTCGCCGCCGCCCGGCTCTTCGAAGAGCTCGACGGCGCGCCGGGCGACGGCCGGAGCGCGCTCTGGGTTCGCCTGCCGCCGGAGCTGGAGCCGACTGCGGCCGCGCTCGCGATCCTGGGCGATTACGTCCCGTTCGGCATCGGCCAGGCGCTCGGGCGTCCGGTTCGCAGCAACAGCCTCGACAACACCATCCGCATGGTCCGCGTCCACCCGACCGAATGGGTTCTCGCCGACATC
>JALHSW010000550.1 GCA_022865365.1 Acidimicrobiia bacterium
TAGGGCTGATCCGATCGGGCGAACACAGGCGGGATCCAGGCATCGGTCACCGCAGCGATCACCGGCGCGTCGAATGCTTGTGGCTCTTCGAGCCGGATCCACCCGCCGGCGACAGCTTCGCGTGCGGGTGGCTCGGAGCTCTACGGCCGACGGCCGACTGCCCACCGGCTCTCCCACCGGTGCGCGATCGGTGGCGCCATCGGATCGGGCACCATGGGATCGATCGCAACCGGCGGCGCAACGTCGGGAACGACGACATCGCAGAACTCGGGACCAGGGCGTGGCGACGAGTACGCCGCCATCGCGACCGCGATGAGGCGCTCGCCCTGCGGTGTCCGCTCGAAGCGGGTGGCCATGGCGCACGACGCTACCGTCGGGAGCGCGGACCTCTACGCTCCAGCGGTGGCCGTCGCACCCTCGGCGCCAACCCGACGTCGATCCCCGGGTCGAGCGCGTTCTCCCCGCTGAGGTTCCTGTAGTCCTGCTAGGTCGCGACGCTCGGTGCGAAGGGCACGAAGCCGTGCCGGTCGAGGAATGCCGTCCGGCGCTCCAACTCGAGCCGCCACGTACTGAGGTCCTGCTCGAAATGGGCCCGGTCGCCGTCTTCGTAAGCGTGCTCGAGCTCGTCGAATGCGGTGTCCTCCGCGTCGAGCAGCGCGCGGTACCGCTTGAAGAACCTCTCGTCGAGGTGCCCGGCTTCACTCATCGCCGCCTCCTGTTGCAATCGGCTGGTGCAATCGGCTGGTGCAATCGGCAGGTGCCCCGGACGGTACCCGAGGATGAGGGCGCCCGCTCACCGCTCGCCGCTCAGCCGTCGACCGCAACGGCCACGAGGGCCTCGGCAACCGAGAAGCGCCCCTCGTACAGCGCCTTGCCGACGATGGCACCGGCGAGGCGGCGCTCTCCGCCGGAGAGCGCCGCGAGCGCGGTGAGATCGCCGAGCGAGCCCACGCCACCGCTCGCGATGACCGGGAGCTGCGTGCCCTCGAGGACGGCCCGGAGCTGGTCGAGGTCAGGGCCGACGAGCATGCCGTCGCGGGCGATCTCGGTGACGACGAGCGCCGCGACTCCGGCATGAGCGAACCGCGCCGCGAGCCCGAGCAGATCAGCACCACTCCCCTCGACCCAGCCCCGCACGGCGACCTCCCGACCGCGAGCGTCGAGCCCGACCGCGATCTGACCGGGGTACGAGACGCACAGCTCGTCGACGAGCTCCGGGTGCTCGACAGCCGCGGTGCCCACCACGACGCGCGCCGCCCCCGCCCGGAGGAGTGCCCCGGCCGCCTCAGGCGAGCGCACGCCCCCACCAACCTGGATCCGACAGGACACCGCGGTCGCGATGGCCTCGATCTTGGCCAGGTTGGCCGGCTCGCCCGTGCGGGCGGCGTCGAGGTCGACCACGTGAATCCACTCGGCTCCCGCGGCTTCGAACGCGCGCGCGACCGCGGCCGGGTCGTCGTCGTACACGGTCTCTCGGGCGAAATCGCCCTGTTCGAGTCGCACGGCGCGCCCCGCGCGCAGGTCGATCGCCGGGTAGACGATCACTGCGCCGTATCCGGCACGTCAGACATGGGCACGTCAGAGCATTCCCTTGGTGCTGGGGACGCCGCCAGGGCCCTCGACGCGAACCGCGTCGCGCAGCGCGACGGCGACACCCTTGAACGACGCTTCGATCACGTGGTGACCGTTGCGTCCGGTGATCGATCGCATATGCAGGGCGATGCCGGCCGCGACGGTGAACGCACGCCAGAACTCCTCGCACAGCTGCACGTCGAACGTTCCGATCCATTCGACGACCGGATCGACCTCGTAGACGAGGAACGGGCGGCCCGAGAGATCGAGCGCGACCTGGACGAGCGCCTCGTCGAGCGGGACGAGTGAAGACGCGAAGCGCCGGATTCCGGCCTTGTCGCCCAACGCCTCGGTGAGCGCCGTGCCGATCGCGATGCCGACGTCTTCGACCGTGTGGTGCAGGTCGACCTCGAGATCGCCTTTCGCGGCCACCGTGAGATCGAAGTGGGCGTGCTTGCCCAACTGCTCGACCATGTGGTCGAAGAACGGGATCCCGGTCGCGGCGGACGCCGCACCCGAGCCGTCGAGCGTGAGGACCACGTCGACCGACGTCTCCTTCGTCTCACGGTGCTGCTCCGCGCTCCGTGGTGAACCCATCAGCGTTCCTCCTCCAACACTCCGCGCAACGCGGCGAGCAACAGATCGTCTTCCTCCGGAGTCCCGACGGTGATCCGCAGACACCCCTCGAGCCGAGGCCAGCGCGAGAAGTCACGGACCAACACGCCGTGATCGACCAACCGCCGCCAGATCGCGTGCGCATCGCCGTCGACGCGTACGAGCAGGAAGTTGGCCCCCGATGGCATCACCATCAGGCCGGGCAGCAACGCCAGCTCGTGCGCGAGCCGTTCGCGCTCCGACACCAGCACGTCAACGCGGCTTCGCATCTCGGGATCAAAACGCAGCGCCTCCCGACCCGCGATCTGCGTCGCCACCGAGAGGTGGTACGGGAGCACGACCTTCTCCAGCTCGGCGACGATTGCGGGCGGCGCCACCGCGAACCCGAGGCGGAGTGCGGCGAGCGACCACACCTTCGAGTACGTGCGCGTCACGACGAGCGGGACGTCGTCGGCGACGAGCTCGAGCGCGCTCCAGTCCGCGAACTCGCCGTACGCCTCGTCGACGATGAGCAGGCCGGGACCGTGGTCGAGGATCGCCGCGAGGAGCGCTTCGACCGTGGCGCGCGGCTCGACAGTACCCGTCGGATTGTTCGGGCTGCAGAGGAGCACGACCGCCGGTCGTTCGGCCGCGATGAGGATCCCTGCTTCGGTCGTCGACACGCGGTACTCACTCGTGCGCTCGCCGACGATGACCTCGGTGCCGGTCAGGCGGGCGATGTGGGTGTGCAGGGGGTAGGTCGGCTCGAAGACGAGCGCCCGTCGCTTTGCACCCCCGTAGGCGAGCAAGAGCGTCTGGAGCACCTCGTTCGAGCCGTTCGCGCAGAAGACCCGCTCGGCCGGCTGGTCGAGCCGGGTAGCCAGTGCCCGACGGAGGTCGCCGGCGGCGCGGTCGGGATAGCGGTGCAGCGGTACGGCACGCAGCGCGTCGAGCCACGCGTCGACGAACGCGGCCGGCGGCGCGTAGGGGCTCTCGTTGGTGTTGAGCCGCACCTGCACGTCGAGCTGGGGTGAGTGGTAGCCCTCGAGCTCGATCAGGTCGGGGCGCGGCGTGGGAAGGCTCATGTCGGGTCCGTTCGGAGCGCGGTTGGATCGGTTCGGAGCGTGATGGACCGGCCGTGCTCTGCGAGCCCTTCGACCTCTGCGAGTGCGCGAACGTGCGGTGCGACCCGCCGGAGCGCTGCCTCATCGAGCGTGACGACGTGCACGTGCTTGCGGAAGTCGTCGACCCGTAGCGCGCTCGCGAACCGCGCGGCACCGGCCGTCGGAAGCACGTGGTTCACGCCCGCCACGTAATCGCCGACTGCCGCAGGAGCCCACGGACCGCAGAACACCGCACCCGCGTTCCGCACGAGGGGTACGAGAGCCTCGGGATCGACGGTCATCAGCTCGAGGTGCTCCGGAGCGATGGCGTTGGCTACGGCCAAGGCTTGCTCGGCGCTCTCGACGATCACGATCCGCCCACCGACCGAGAGGTTCGACTCGATCTCGTCGCGGCGCGGGGCGACAGCAGTCTGCTGCTCGGCGGCGCGGTCGACCGCATCCGCCAGCGTCTCGTCCCACGTGATCAAGACGGCACCGCCGTCGGGACCGTGCTCGGCCTGCGCGAGAAGGTCGATCGCGACCAGCTCAGGGACAGCCGTCGCGTCCGCGACGACCACGATCTACGAGGGTCCGGCGAGGGACTCGATCCCCACCGTTCCCGCCACCTCTCGCTTCGCCGCCGCGACGTAGGCGTTGCCGGGTCCGACGACGACATCGACCGCGCGAATCGACTCCGTCCCGAACGCCATCGCCGCGATCGCTTGGGCTCCACCCACGCGATACACCTCGTCGACCCCCGCGACCGCCGCCGCGGCGAGTGTCGCGGCCGGGACCGACCCGGTCGCGTCGGGCGGGACGCACAGCACCACCTGGGGCACGCCGGCGATGCGCGCCGGCACCGCGGTCATCAGCACCGTCGACGGATAGTTGGCCCGACCGCCGGGGACGTAGGCCCCGGCCCGATCGACAGGTACGACAAGCTCGCGCAGTTGCACACCATCACGGTCGAGCACGACCTCGGGTACCAGCTGGGCCTGGTGGTAAGCCGTGATCTCACCGTGGGCGTACTCGAGCGCGGCGCGCAGCTCGTCGGTTGCGGTGGCCAACGCGGACGCGATCTCGTCGGCGGGGACTCGCAGGTCTTCGATCCGACACCCGTCGAAGCGCTCCGTCAGGTCGCGCAGCGCCGCGTCACCGCGCGTCCGGACGTCGGCGATGATCGAGCGCACCACGTCGAGGACGCCCGCGTCATCGGACACGGGCCGGGCGAGGGCCGCGGCGAGGTCGCCGTCGAAGCCGCGGAGGTCGAGTCGCGCCAGCATGAGAAGCGCGCTCATGCTAATCGTGCATACGTCGAGATCGGCCCGAATTGCCGGACTTTGACGGCCGCGCCAGGCTGCGACACATGAGCGCACCCGATCAGGCCGAGCTGTTGACCCTCCGGACCCAGGTCGAGGA
>JALHSW010000551.1 GCA_022865365.1 Acidimicrobiia bacterium
CGTGGAGGTAGTCGCGCAGGAACGTTCCGTCGCTGCGCAGCACGGGCTGCTCTCGATGCAGCAGGGAGCGGACCGTCCCGGGGACGATCCGCGACCAATTGAGGTCACCGCCACCGAAGATGTTCCCGCATCGAGCGATACCGATCGCCAGGCCGTACGTCTCCGCGTAGGCACGGGCGACGAGGTCTGCGCACGATTTCGACACCTCGTAGGGCTGGCGACCGGTGAGCGACGATTCTTCCGTATACGGGAGCTCGGCCTGCTCGCCGTAGGCCTTGTCGCTCGACGCCACGACGACGCGTCGGACGAGATCTGCGTGCAATCGACAAACTTCGAGCACGTTCCAGGTCCCTCGGACGTTCGTCTCGAGTGTGGCAAGGGGTGCCCGGTGGGCGGTGCTCACGATCGTCTGGGCCCCGAGATGGAAGACGGTGTCGACCTCGTGTGCGGTCACCGCGCGTTCGACCGCGGCGAAGTCCTCGAGTGCGCCGTTCACGACGCCCACGCGGGAGAGCGTGCCGCTGCGGATCAACTCGGATTGCGGATCCGTGTCGAGCACGAGCGCGACGACGTGGTGGCCGTCGTCGACGAGACGGCGCGCCAACCATGAGCCGACCATCCCGGTCGCGCCCGTGACGAGTGCCCTCATTCGTCCCACACCTTCCACGGTGCGTGGCCTGACAGCCACAGCTCGTTGAGCATCGTGAACTCGCGATAGGTGTCCATGGGCTGCCAGACGCCCTCGTGGCGGTAGGCCATCAGCTCGCCGTCCTTGGCCAGGGCTTCGAGCGGCTCCTGCTCCAGGACGCTGTCGGGCCCGAGGTAGTGCTCGAGCACCTTCGGCTCGAAGACGAAGAAGCCTCCGTTCACGTACTCGTCGGTCTGGGGCTTCTCCCGGAACCGGCGGACCTTCCCGTCCTCGTCGAGGTCCACGACACCGAACCTCGTGAGCGGCCGCACGGTCGTCATCGTCGCCAGCCGGCCGTGCCGCGCGTGGAACGCGAGGAGCGCCGAGATGTCGACGTCGGCCAGGCCATCCCCATAGGTGACCAGGCAGCGCTCGTCGACCACATACGGCTGCACTCGCTTGACGCGCCCGCCGGTCATCGTCTCCTGGCCGGTGTCGACGAGCGTGACGCGCCAGTCCGACTCGAGGTGGGCGTCGTGGAACTCGATCTCCTTCGTCGCCCCCAACCGCACCGTGAAGTCGTTGCTGCGAGTCTCGTAGTTCGCGAAGTAATCCTTGATGACGTCGCCCCGGTACCCGATGCACACGACGAACTCGTTCACGTCGTAGTGCGAGAAGATCTTCATGATGTGCCAGAGGATCGGCTGACCACCGATCTCGACCATCGGCTTCGGACGGAACTCCGTCTCCTCGCGCAAACGCGTCCCGAGACCCCCCGCGAGAATGACCGCCTTCACGCCGCTCCTTCGTCAGCAACCGACCTGTGATCGTAATGCCCGCCTCGGAGCGTGGGCGATGTGTCGGCTACCGTGGGTTCGGGTCAGCCAAGCTACCGGTCGCGGCAGCCTCGCAGACACCCATCTGTCCATGACCACCGCCACCGCCGAGCCAAAGCACTCGACCGCGGAGCGGTCCGGTCGCCGCCCCCCCAACCGCGCGGATCTGCTCGGTGGACTGGCGGCCGCGCTCGGCGCGGTGCTTGTCACCGCCTGGGCACTCCAGATCTGGGACGCGTCAGCACGGGTCCCATTCACGCTCGGTGGCGACGCCAACGGCGCCCTGAACGCGATCAAGAACCTCTTGCGTCACGACTGGTACTACACGACGAACCTGCTCGGCGCGCCGTTCGGCCAGAAGCTCTACGACTTCCCCGCGGCCGGCGACCTGTGGAACCTGCTGACGGTGAAGACGATCGGGGTGTTCACCGGCGACCCCGCGCTCGTCATGAACGTGTTCTTCCTGATGACGTTTCCGCTGACCTCACTCGGCGCCTACATCGCGATGCGAGTGCTCGGTGTGCAGATCGCACTGGCGGCTGCCCTCGGAATCCTGTACAGCGTCCTCCCGTACCATTTCCAGCGCGGCGAGCCGCACCTCTTCCTCTCCGCGTATTTCGTGGTGCCTCTCGCATGCGCCGTCCTCATCCGCCAGATGGACACGCGGACGATGGCGCGCCTCCCGCGGCGAGGCATTCCACTCCGGGACACGATACTCAGTCGTGGAACCGTTGGCGCGCTCGTCGTGGCGCTGCTCGTCGCGGGCACTGGTCTGTACTACGCGTTCTTCTTCGTAGCGCTCGCCGCCGTCGTCGGGGTCCTCGGTGGCATCCGGGCCCGGAGCGTATGGCCCGTGCTCTCGGCCGGGCTGCTCGCCGGCGTGGTCATCGCGGTCATCGCGCTCACGAACGTACCGAGCCTGCTCTACCAGGCGGACCACGGCGCCAACGCGCAGGTGGCCAACAACCGAGCCACGATCGACGTCGACAACTACGGACTGAAGATCGCGAACCTTGTGCTCCCGGTCACGGGCCACCGCATCGACGCGCTCGCCGAACTCAAGGCCGAAGCGCTAGGCGGACCGGTGCCGTCGGAGGGGACCGAGGCCCTCGGGCTGATCGGGGCCGCGGGCTTCGTGGGCTTGCTGGTCACAGCGTTCTGGCGACTCTCGACCGGCCGTCATCGCGAGCCCGATCCCGATACCCCAGGAGAAGTCGTCGGTCGCCTCGCTGCGCTCACCATCACTTGTGTCGTATTCGGAGTCATCGGAGGCGGCGCCACCGTCGTCAGCGTGGCGGGGTTCTCCGAGTTCCATGCATGGAATCGCATCTCGGTCTTCGTCGCGTTCTTCTCGTTCGCTGCGGTCGGGATCTGGCTCACGACGCTGCTGCGGCGCTATGTCGCCGTGCGACGCCTCCCCCTAGCCGCCGCTGCCGTCGCCGTGGCCCTCGTGGTTGTCGGCGCGTACGACCAGACCACCCCCGCGTTCACCCCCTCCTACGCAGCGACGTCGGCCGGGTACGGGAACGACCGGGCGTTCGTCGCCGAGGCGGAGCACGTATTCGGACGGTCCGCGAGCATCTTTCAACTCCCGTACGTCCCGTTCCCCGAGTACCCACCCGTGTTCGGGATGGTCGACTACGACCACCTGCGCGGCTACCTCCACTCGGACTCACTGCACTGGAGCTACGGCGGCGTGAAGGGTCGCGAGTCCGACTGGCAGCCCACCTTGCTCGCACAACCGACCGACGTCGCGGTCACGGGCGTCGCCGCGGCCGGCTTCGACGGCCTCTACGTCGACCGCGCCGGCTACGCGGACCGCGGGGCGCAGCTCGAGCGGGAGCTTCGTGGGCTCCTCGGTGCCCCGATCTTCGAGAGCCCGGACGCGCGCCTGGTGATGTACGACCTCCGGCCGCTCCGGCGGCGTCTGACCACGACCCTCGGTCCAGTGAGCGTCCGACAGGCGCGCGACGCGATTCTGCGGCCACCCCGAGTCGAGTTTGGCCCAGGCTTCTACGGCGAGGAACGCGACGCGACGACCTCCTGGCACTGGGGTCGGCGCCGGGCCGAGCTCTTCGTCGAGAACACCACGAGGCACCCCCAGCGCGTCGTGGTGTCGTTCGGGCTCGGTTCGCTCGACCCCGGCGCGAGCGTCACGGTGACCGGCCTCGGCGCACCGGGCGTGCTCCCGACGAGCGCCGACGCCGCACGGTTAGACCGCGAGATCACGCTGGCGCCGGGGGTCACACGCGTGCGGTTCGAGTCCGCCGCGACCCGGCGCCCACCTGCTGGGAGCGAGACGCGCGACCTCCGCTTCCGGCTGGTCGACGCCCGCGTGCCCCCATCAGGCATCGTCGACGTGGCCCACGCAGTGCCGGCGGCGGCGGCCGCATGACACCTCCGAAGACGTCGTGACCTCGCAAACCCAGCCCCAGACCGCGGGAGACGCGAGAGGTGCAGGCCGCACCGAACCACACTGGCGGGCGCTCCTGCGAAGCC
>JALHSW010000552.1 GCA_022865365.1 Acidimicrobiia bacterium
CCTCGGGGTTGACCGACCTCGTTTCGTGGTCCGGATGTGTCGGCTCACCTCGCGACTGTGCCCAGACGGCAGTAGAAGAGCTCCGTGTCGATCACGCCGTGCTCGGGGCGCGGGCTGCATGAGTAGTCGACGGCGAAACCCAAAGCGGCAAGGTGATCGTCGATCTCCGTCCCGTACACGCGGTACGAGAGCACACTGCCTCCCTCTTCGGCACCCGGACTGCGGTGGTACTCCGGTACCCCGATGATCTCGTCGGCGCCCGGATTCTCGGGGTCGTGTACGAGCACCTTCATGATCGTGTCCTGCTGGTCTCGCGTGTGCGGCACCGTGAAGATGAAGATCCCTCCCGGCCGAAGGATCCGCGCGATCTCCCGGAGCGCACGATCGTCGAGGCGAACGTGCTCGAGCACATCGCCCGTGATCACGAGGTCGAACGAGTCGTCCGCGAACGTCAGCTGCTCGAGGTTCTGGTTCGTCGTCCCCGGTCCGAGGTCGGCGCCCCACGGGACCTCCGGCTCGTATTGGGAGCAACACACATCGATCCACGATCGGTTCGCCAGCATCTCCGGGATCGGGTACGCGGCGTAGGGCGGATACCGGAACGGAACCTGCGTATCAAGCACGGTGAGGCTTCGTCGCGCGCGCTCGGGGAGCTGTGCGATGCTCGGCGCATCGACGCCGGCGAGTTCGAGGATGCAACGGAGGACACCGAGTGCGATCGAGCGGTACCGACTGGTGGTCACGCAGGAAGCACAGAGGAGACTCTCACGCTGGGACGGACCAGGACCGGCGAAGAACACGGTCGCTTCGCCGCAGACCGGGCATGCTCCGAGCAGGTACGGCGAGGCACTCCGCTCTTGGGCGTCGGTGATGGACCGGACGATAGGGACGGCGCGCGAGAGGCGGCGAGAGGCCCATCGCCCCAGCGGTGGCACGTTCGTCATCGCCCGACCCCAGTATCGCCGATCATGATGTGCAGATCATGGAACTCACCCGTCAAGACCTGATCGAGCATCCAGACGTTCGACCGCGTGTGGTGCGATGCCGATACCCAACGAAGAGAGAACCTCGATGATTCGGGTGCGCGTCGCGTCGATCGAGAAGCGGGTCGCGATGAGGTTCCGACCGGCGGAGGCCGCGCGCGCCCATTGATCAGGCTCGCGGTAGAGCGCAACAACAGCGTCGGCGAACGCGCGAGCATCGTCCGCGACGACGAGCCCGCTTTCCTCGACGCCGAAGCCCTCAGCGCCAACTGACGTCGTCACGACGGGAAGGCCGTGTGCGAGGCTCTCGCCAATCTTTCCCTTCATGCCGGCGCCGAAGCGCAGCGGAGCAACAAAGACGCGAGCGCTCTCGTGGAGTGGGGTCAGGTCCTCGACCCAGCCGATCACTTCGACATCGTCAGTAGCGAGGGCTCGCACCGCACGGTCGGCACCACCTCCCGCGATGATGAACTGAACGCCCGGCATGTCCTGGCGAAGGTATGGCATTACGCTCTCGACGAACCACCTGACCGCGTCGGCATTGGGTGGGTGTTGGAAGGAACCGACGAACAGCAGGTCCTCGCGCGCCTCGAAGGGCGTCATCGTCGCAGAAACCTCGTGAATATTCGGGACTGTGAAGACACGCGCAGCTGGTTCCAATGCGTGGAGTTGGTCACGCTCTTCGTCTGTCACCACGAGCGTCGCATCGCACAACCGAACCAGCGATAGCTCCTGCTCCCGGCGAACTGCTGAGGCAGCAGCAAGGCCGTGATCTCCATGAATTTCTGCTTCACGCGCTTCACGCGTGAAATGCAGATCGACAGTGTCAAACACGATCAGTGCCCACGGAAGGGAAGAGCGGACGAGCCGGAGGTAGTGCCATGAAGTTTCAACCCGACTCAGGACGACGAGCCGGACGTCATCCCGCAGCCCTGCCAAGTGATCCGACAACCCCTCGTTACCGCAGAACACCTCGACGCCGAGCTGCTGCAGCGATCTCGTGTACGGCTGGAGGGGGCCGCCGGAAGCCGCCACGAGTGTGACACCGAAGCCGAGCCCACGGAAGATGCCGAGCAGGCGCCACATGCGGAGCGACCCGGAGTCTTGGTCCCACGTGGGCACCGTGTGATCGACCACGACGATCTGCCCGAGAGTGGACCATTCCCGGGCGCATTGGGCAGTGGTGGCGCCCTTCGGGCGTTGCGCTTCGAGCGCAGCCTCCCACTTCGTGACGAACCGCTCGCGATTGACGAGCATGAACTTGCGCTTCTTACTGCGAGCTTCGTCGCCGCCGTACGAGCTTCCTTCATGGTGCTCGATCACAGCGCCGGGCTGGAAGAGCACGCGATAGCCACGGTCCCGGGCTTCGAATGCGAGGTCCGCATCTTCGTAGTATGCGGGGGCGAAGCGGTCATCGAATCCCCTCGTTGCTTCGAAGAGCTCGCGCCGCACGAGCAGGCATGCGCCAGAGCAGTAGTCCACTTCGCGGACGAAATTGAACTCGGGCCGCTCCGGATCCTCGCGACATCCGTACTGCTCGGCACTGCCGTCACGCCAGACGATGCACCCGGCTTCCTGGAGTCTGCCGTTGGGAAGCACGACCCGACCGCCCACGACGCCGGCGTCCGGGTGGTCACGCACCGTCTGCACGAGTGCCTCGAGCCAGCCCTCGCGAACCACGGTGTCGTTGTTGAGGAACACCAGAAGACTCCCGCGAGCGGCCTGTGCTCCTCTGTTGCACGAGTGCAGGAAGCCGACGTTGGTGGGGTTCGTGACCACGCGTATCCCACCGGAACATCGCAACATGGCCGGCGTGTCGTCAGGCGAAGCGTCGTCGACCACGATGACCTCGTAGCGGACCTCCGCCGTGTGCGCCGCGATCGATCGGAGGCACTGTGCCGTCAGCTCGGAGTGACCATGCACCGGAATCACGATCGAGACTTCGGGATCCGGCGTCGCGGGCAGGTTCAGCCAGCCTTCGGTCCAAAGGTATCGGGGCAATGCGTTGAACCTCGGCGACAGGCTGGGAGCGGCGGGCGCGGGAGTGACGGCGATTCCCACCGCTCGCGAGCGTCCTGGGCGCGCTCCCGATTCGTGCAGGGCCGCCACGCCGAAGGGGAAGACGATGCCGGAGGGCGCTACGAGGAGGTAACCCTGATCGTCAGGCGCCGGAGCGAACCCCACCACCTCGAGCCGCCGTCTGAACTCAGACAGATCTCCGAAATTGCACGCGTTGCCAAAGGTCTCGACGCTCCCATCCCTGCCGACGATCCAGTACCCGAGACCGTCGCGGATGGGCGCGAAGCCCGCCACGTCGCCCTTGACCCCACGTTCGTGCAATCCCCCGGAATACCGTGCGTTCCCGAACGTATAGACGCCGCCGTTCCGAGCGACGATCCAATACCCCTCACCCTCTGGCGTCGACGCGATTGCCGCGGCCTCGAGGCGTAGTCCGAGTTCGGAGAACCCTCCGAAGTACGACGTGTCCCCGAACGAGAAGACGTGGCCGTCCCTGCTCGCAATCCAGTATCCCTGACCGTCAGGTGTGGGCGCGATCCCGGCGACATCGAGCTCCACTCC
>JALHSW010000553.1 GCA_022865365.1 Acidimicrobiia bacterium
CAAGCTCGGCATGACCCAGGTCTGGGATTCGGAGAACCGGGTCGTCCCGGTGACCGTGATCGAGGCCGGACCGTGTCGCGTCGTGCAGCTCAAGACGCCCGAGCGCGACGGATACGCGGCAGTCCAGCTCGCATTCGGCGCGACGAAAGCGCAGCGTCTCTCGAAGCCCGAGCTCGGTCATCTCGGGAAGGCCGGCGCCGAACCGTCGCGCGACCTAGCCGAGATGCGGGTCGAGGACCTGTCCGGCTACGAGGTCGGTCAGGTGCTCGGCGCCGATGTCTTCAGCGCGGGCGAGCGCGTCGACGTCACCGGCATCAGCAAGGGCAAGGGCTTTGCCGGCGTCATGAAGCGCCACAACTTCAAGGGTCAGGGCGCGAGCCACGGGAACCACAAGAGCCATCGCAAGCCCGGTTCGATCGGTGCCTGCGCCACGCCGGGCCGGGTGTTCAAGGGTCAGCGCATGGCCGGGCACATGGGAGCGCAGAAGGTCACGACGCTGAACCTGGAAGTGATCGAGGGCGACGCCGAGCGCGGTCTCCTGCTCGTGCGCGGTGCGGTGCCGGGTGCGAAGGGTTCGTTGGTGTTCGTGCGCAACGCGGTGAAGGGTCCCGAAGTGCAGTTCATTCCGCCGGCCAAGGCTGGCGCAGCCGATGCGCCCGCCGACGACGCGACACCCGAGGACGTCACACCAGAGGATGTCACCGCTGAGGCGGCGGGAGGCGACCAGGCATGAAGGTCGATGTCACGTCGGTCGCCGGCGCCAAGGCCGGGAGTGCTGAGCTTCCCGACGACCTCTTCGGTGTCGAGCCGAACATCGGGCTCATGCACCAGGTGGTCACGGCCCAGCTGGCCCATCGACGCGCGGGCACACACAACACGAAGACGCGTGCTGAGGTCCGCGGCGGTGGCGCGAAGCCGTGGCGCCAGAAGGGAACCGGCCGCGCCCGCCAAGGCTCGATCCGATCCCCGCAGTGGCGGGGCGGTGGCGTCGCGCATGGCCCCAAGCCGCGCGACTACTCCCAGCGCACTCCGAAGAAGATGGTGCGGGCAGCCTTGCGCTCGGCGCTGTCGGACCGTGCCGGCGAAGGTCGCGTCAAGGTCGTCGACTCGTGGGGGATCGACGAGCCCCGCACGAAGCAGGCGATCGTCGTGCTCGAGTCCTTGGGCCTCCGGCCAAAGGGCGAGCGTGCGCCACGCGTGCTCATCGTCCTCGACCGCGGCGAACACGCGGTGTGGAAGTCGTTCCGGAACCTCGGCACGCGTATCCAGATCGTGCTGCCCGACGAGCTCAACCCGTACGACATCCTCGTGAACGACTGGATCGTGTTCTCCCAGTCGACCCTCGATGCGGCCATCGATCGCTTCGCCGACACGTCGGGTGTCGCATCGGAAGCGACACCGAAGGCAGCGGCACAAGCGCCGGCCGCGTCTGCAGTCGAGAAGGCCGAATGAACCGCGACCCGCGTGATGTCATCATCAAGCCGGTCGTGTCGGAGAAGTCGTA